>CAYFYD010000269.1:0-5966 GCA_964347195.1 uncultured Ectothiorhodospiraceae bacterium | reverse complement strand
AAACAAGACGAATCAGTGGGATGTCTCCGACTTCGGGATGACCCTGCTGGGGCGGTATGGAGAAATCTCGCGCCATGCAGCCGGCCCGCGATAGCATTGGCCCCTCCGGGCGCCATCCGTCGCACCGCCCCGCGAACTTTCCGCGTCGTGCGGGAGCCGCCCCCGTCCATGCCAGTCCCCGAGGAGAGCCGATCCATGGATCGAGAACGCTATGACACCGGGTTGAAGATACGCGCCGAGGTGCTGGGGGAGGAGTACGTCAGCAAGGCGGTGCGGGGCGCGACCGACTTCAACCGCGAATTCCAGAACCTCGTCACCGAGTACTGCTGGGGCGAGGTGTGGGGCAGTCCCCATCTCGACCGCAGGCAGCGCAGCATTCTGAACCTCGGGATGCTCGCGGCGCTCGGACGCAGCCACGAGTTCGAGCTGCATTTCCGCGGCGCGATCCGAAACGGCGTCACCCGGGACGAATTGAAGGACGTGCTGCACCAGATCGCGGTCTACTGCGGGATCCCCGCCGGGGTGGAGAGCTTCCGGATCGCGCGGCGCGTGCTCGACGAGATGGACGGCGCCGGGAGCCGAGATCGCCCGCGGCCCGCATGGACGCACGATCAGGGCGCGGCGGCGCCCGCCTCTTCCTGCACCGCGAAGAACGACGCCCGCACCGGTTGCTCGGGGAGCTCGATGACCGCTTCGGTGAGCCGGGACCGGCAGTCGGGCCGGCCGACCGGCCGCAGGACCGGGGAGGGAGTCTTGCGGCACACGACCGTCTCGCCGGCCTCCGGGATCACAGGATCTGGCTCAGGAACTCCCGGGTCCTGGGGGCGCTCGCCTCCGTAAAGAACGTGGCCGGCGGGCCGTGCTCGACGATGACCCCGGCGTCGGTGAAGTAGATGTGGTCCGCGACCTCCCGGGCGAACCCCATCTCGTGGGTGACGAGGATGCAGGTCATGCCTTCCTCGGCCAGCTCGCGGATCGTGACCAGCACCTCCTTGACGGTCTCCGGGTCCAGGGCCGCCGTGACCTCGTCGAAGAGCATCACGTCCGGGTTCATGGCGAGCGCCCGCGCGATCGCGACGCGTTGCTGCTGCCCGCCCGAGAGCTCGCCCGGGTAGCTGTCCTCCTTGCCCTCGAGCCGCACCTTGGCCATCAGGCGCCGGGCGCGGGCCTCGACCTCCGCCCGACCCTGCTTCAGCACCAGGACCGGCGCCATCATGACGTTCTCCAGCGCGGTCTTGTGGGGGAAGAGGTTGTACTGCTGGAAGACCATCCCGACCTTCTTCCTCAGCTCCAGCTTGTCGAGCCCGGGATCGTGCACCTCCTGACCCTCGACCCTGATCGAGCCCGCCTGGATGTCGTTGAGCGCGTTGATGCAGCGGATCAGGGTCGACTTGCCCGAGCCCGAGGGGCCGATGATGCAGATCACCTCGCCCTTCATCACGTCGAACGTGATGCCCTTGAGCACTTCGAGGGCTCCGAAGGACTTGCGCACGTCCTTCAGGGAGACGATCGGCTGATCGGGGGTCCAGGCGTCGGACATCCGGGCCTTCCTTCGATGGACAATCGTCGACATGCCTTGCCGGTCCGCGAGGCGAGGGCGCGGAGACCCCGGGAGCGGCGAGGCGAACGCGAGTCGGGGCGCGCAGGCGTACTTGCCGGTACGTCGAGCCCCCTGGCCGCGCTCAACGCGGCCGACCCCGCCGGTTCCGCGTCCGCAGGCGTGAATCGGTGAGACATGGCGGCTGGTGCCCGCTGGACGATGGAGCCGTTCCTCTCGGTTCCGGTCGACGATCCGGCGAAGGTCTCCTCGACGGCCAGACCTCCCCGGCGCGCACTATAGCTTCACGGCGTACCTGCGCTCCAGCGCGATCGTCCATCGCGCGATCGGATAGCAGTAGGCGAAGAACAGAATCAGGGCGAAGCCGTAGAACGGCATCAGGAGCTCGGGGTGATTGTCCTCCGACTCCATGGCCTGGCGGCTGAGCGTGATCATCTCCTCGATCCCGAGCAGCGTGCACAGGGGCGTCGCCATGGTGAGGATGGCGTACCAGTTCATCCAGGGCGGGATCATCCGCTTGTAGCACTGGGGCAGGATGATCTGCCACAGCGTCTGGCGCCGGGTGAAGGCCAGGCTCCGCGCCGCCTCCCACTGCGCGCTCGGCACGGACTGCACGGCGCCGCGCACGACCTCGGAGATGTTGGCCATGATCGGCAGGCTGAGCCCGATCACGCCCTTGATCCAGTCGGGAACGGGCACGATGAGCCCGAAGAGGCGGATCTCGAAGGGGAAGGCCAGCAGCACGATGAAGAGGAGCACCAGCCAGGGCGAGTTGCGGAAGAGCTGGGTCACGAACCACGCCGTGCCCCGGACCCGGCGCCGGGGCGAGGTCTGCGCCAACCCCAGCGACGCCCCGGCCACGGTGCCGAGGGTCATCGCCAAGACCGAGATCAGCACGTTGAAGAAGAACCCCGACCACACGAGGAAGGGCATCCAGCGCCAGAGCGCGCCAAAGGCGTCGCCGATCCCGTAGCGGTCCTGCGCCATCGCCACCGCCGACCAGAGCAGGGCGGCGAGCGCAACGGCGGCGGGCGTCCACCAGGGCAGGCCGGCGAGCCAGCGGGTGACGGTGTAGCCGTCCGGCGTGCAGGTGCGCGCATCGAAGGGCTTGAGGACCGCGAGGTCCGTGCGCCCCGGCGCCGACACGCCCGCGACCCGCCTCACGCGCCGTATCCCGGGAGCTTCATCGCCCGCTCCCACCGGGTCATGCCGAAGATCAGGATCGCGACCAGCACGATATAGGCGACGAAGACCAGCAGCATGGTCGGGTACTGCGCCGAGGGATAGTCGTTCCAGATCGAGACGGAATGATAGAGGAGCTCCGGCACCGCGATCGCATAGGCCTGGGTCGTCGTCTTGACCAGGTTGACCAGATTGTTGTTGAGCGCCGGCAGGCAGACTCGGAAGGCGAGCGGCAGGACGACGTAGACATAGGTCTGGAGCCGGGTGAAGCCGAGGCTTTCGGCCGCCTCCTGCGTGCTCTCCGGCACCGCCTCGATCCCGGCGCGGAAGATCTCGACGTTGAAGGCGCCGGCGAAGAACGAGAGCGAGATCACCGCCCAGCCGACGTTCGAGATGACGGGCTCCACCGTCCAGCCGTCCGCGGCGGTGATCACCGGCGTGAACTGGCCGAGCGCGAAGTAGAAGAACATCAGCTGCACCAGAGGCGGCGTGTTGCGGAAGAACTGGATGTAGCCCTGCACGACGGCCCGCACGAGCGCCGAGCGCGCGCCCTGCAGCCACGCCCCGACCAGCCCGATGACGACCGAGCAGATCAGGCAGAGCACGCTCAGCTTGATCGTCATCCAGAGCCCGGCCAGCACCTTGCCCTGCTGGCGCTCGTCATACATCCAGATGAAGTTCCAGCGGGTGGTCTGCTCGGCCAGGTCCCGGAAGAAGTCCTCCATCAGCTCTCTCCGCATCCGGCGCCGGAACCGGGCGGCAGCCGGCGTACTTCCGCCTCCGGACAGAACCGGAGAGCCGCGGGCGATGGCCCGCCCGCGGCTCCCGCGGATGCAGACGGACCCCGATTCGGGGATCCGGTTCCTCGGACTACGGCATCGCTGCCCGACGGTACCCGCCGCGCACCACGCCTGCCGGGGCGAGGGGCCAGGAGGCTCCGAGCCGCCGCGAGGGTCGCTCCCACGTCCGGCTCATGGACGAACCTCCGGCAATCCCCGCACCCGGTCCGCCGATCGTCGAGACTTCGGCGCCCGTCGCCGAATCCCTACTGCATCCAGTCGCCGAACCGCTCCGCCTGGTCCTTCAGATACCGGGTCGGCTTGATGCCCCACTTGGCCTCGAGCTCGATCAGCGTGCCGTCGCGGTGCCAGTTGTACTGCATGCCCGACATGAACTGCCCGAAGATGCATTGCTTCTCGGCCACCGGCACGGCGAGGCCCCAGGGGTTGTCGTCCTCGGAGTTCAGCGGCATCTCGAACTCCGGCCAGTTGCCCGAGGCGAGGTCGGAGCCGATCGAGGAGTCGTCGTAGACCCAGGCCACGCACTTCTTGTCCCTGAGCGCCTGCTTGGCCTCGGCGTTGCCGGTGAACGCCACGATCTCGACGCCGTAGCGCTCCTCGACGATCCGGTTGTAGAAGGCGCCCTGCTTGCCGCAGACCTTCTTGCCACGGAGGTCTTCCCAGTTGCTGAACCCGAGCGCCTTGGGCGACATGATGTTGGTGCCGGAGGTGTAGTAGTTGGGCCCCGGAATGCCGACGATCTTGCGCCGGTCGGCCCGGTCCGACATGGTCGCGATGAACATGTCGACCTTGCCCTGCTCGAGGAACTGCATGCGGTTCGAGGACTGCACCGGCACCAGCTCGAAATCGACTCCCATCGTGTCCGCGACGGCCTTGGCCATGTCGATCTCCATGCCGACCAGGGTGCCGTCCTCGTCGCGATACCCCCAGGGCTTGTAGTCGGCCTTGACGCCGATCACGACCTTGCCGCGCTCCATCACCTTGTTCCAGACGTCGTTGGTACAGGAGGCGGCATGCGCCCCCGTGGCCGCCAGCATTACGCCCAGCGCGCCGGCCGCGCCTTTCAGAATGGACTTCATGCGATCTCCTCCTTCGTTTCGTCCCGTGGACCGCGGGGCCGGCCGTGACGCCGGCTCCGGCGATGCGGCGGGAATATAGCAGACCGGTGTCGGATCGATGCCCGCGTCTTCGAGGAGCGCGGCGATCTTCTTCGCGTCGTAGCGCGCGATGCGTTCCGGATCGAACCCGTCGAACGCGCGCCGGTACGCCTCGCGCTTCTTCAGGATGGTGTACCAGCTCAGGCCGGCCTGCGCGCCTTCGAGCACCAGCATCTCGTAGAGCCCGCGGTCGTCGCGGACCGGAACGCCCCATTCCTCGTCGTGACAGGCGACGTAGAGCGGGTCGTCGTTCACCCGGCCGCAGCGTGTCCGGGTCATCGTCCGGTTCTCCGATCGGTCGTCCATGTCCCTCCCCGGCGCGGCCGGCAAGGGACCGCGGGCGCACCGCTTCAGCCGCGATCATTGTCGGCCGAAGGAGCCGCCGATCGAAGTGGAGCCGGCGGTGAAGAGGTCGAGGATGCGCCGGGACGTCCGCGCATCGTCCTCTCCGCGGCCCGGCTCACGAACGGGGAAGGCGCGCTGTATCGGTCCGGGACATCCGCTCCCCGCTTCTCCCTCGAGAGCGCGGAAGGCAAGCGCGCACCGATCCGGGTCCTGCGGCGTCCGAGCCTCGCCGCGCGGGGCTTCCGTGCACGAGCCCTGCGGTGGGGGACGGCGGCCCCGCCGCCGGCGTTGCGGACCCTCCGCCGAGCAGGCAATGTGTCGGGGGCGTCCATGCGGGAGCCGCGTCCCATGATCCCGAGCCGGTGCCACCTCTTCGATCTGCCCGTGGACGTCGCGTCGGGCGGCACGATGCGCCGGCAGCGCCTGGCTTCGATGCCCGATCCGCGGGCGGAGCTCGGCCCGGTCCTGGCCGAAGTCGCGCGGGCCGTCCGTGACGCGGGCGGGCCGTGGTGGTGGGCGGCTGGGTGCGCGACCGCTTCCTCGGGATGCGCTCGAAGGATGTCGACATCGAGGTGTTCGCTCTCGACACCGGGCGGCTCGAGGCGCTTCTCGCGGGCTTCGGCGCCGTGCACGAGGTCGGGCGCGCGTTCGGCGTGTTCCGGGTCGGGGGCATCGACGTGGATTTCTCGCTGCCGCGGCGCGACAGCAAGCGCGGACCCGGGCACCGCGGCTTCGACGTGGTGCCGGACCCGTCGCTGGACTTCGCCGAGGCCGCCCGGCGCCGCGACCTCACGGTGAACAGCATCGGCATCGATCTCCTCACCGGGGAGGTGCTCGACCCGCACGGGGGACGCAGGGATCTGGAACGCCGCGTGCTCCGCGCCACCGATCCCGCCCGCTTCCCCGAAGACCCGTTGCGCGGCC
>CAYFYD010000268.1:0-5991 GCA_964347195.1 uncultured Ectothiorhodospiraceae bacterium | reverse complement strand
CCAGTGCACGCGGCGCCGGCCCCCGTACGCCTTGTCGCTCGCCGCGTTCCAGATCCGCAGGCAGGCCCGCGTGATGTCCGGGCCGACGCCGTCGCCCTCGATGTAGCCGAGGATGGGATTGTCGGGGACGGAGAGCCGGCCGTCGCGCACCGCGATCTTCTCGCCGCCTTCGGGAATGGAGACATGCTGGTAGGCCATGAGGGTTCCCGCCGGGGTCGTGGAGCAGGCGCGGGCACTATAGGCAGGGAAAGCGGGGCCAGCAAGGCGGGCGAGCGCCCTCCGCGTGCCGCTTCCGGGAGGCCCCGCGCTCGTCCCTCCGGCGCGTGCGGGCCCCGCCGCCGATCCACGGCGGCGGGGCCCTCGATGTTGCGCCCTCTTCCCGCCCTGGGGCACCATCGGCCGGGAAACGCGGCTCGTCGAGGGGTGAGTCAAGCGGTGACCGGCCAGCCTCGAGGCACCGATCTGGCCTGCCAGGAGCGGATGCTTCAGGGGGTATCGCGAACCTTCGCGCTCACCATACCGCAGTTGCCCGCGCCGCTGGCGAAGGCGGTCGGCAATGCCTACCTGCTGTGCCGCATCGCCGATACCATCGAGGACGAGCCGGCGCTCGATGCGCGGCAGAAGCGCGAGCTCTCGGGGCTCTTCAACGCGGTGCTCGCGCAGGACGAGACCCCGCAACGCTTCATGGAGAGCCTGCACCCCATGCTCTCCCGGCACACGACGGCGCACGAGCGCGAGCTGATCCGCAATACCGCGCGCGTGGTGCGCATCACCCACTCCTTTCCCCCCCGGCAGCGGGGCGCCCTGCAGCGCTGCGTGCGCATCATGTCGAACGGCATGGCGGAGTTTCAGGAGGGCAGCACGCTTTCCGGACTTCCCCGCATGCGGGATCTCGACCGCTACTGCTATCACGTGGCGGGAGTCGTGGGCGAGATGCTGACCGAGCTCTTCTGCGAGCATGTTCCCGCCATCGACGCGCAGCGCGCGAAGCTGCTGGAGCTCGCGGTGTCCTTCGGACAGGGGCTGCAGATGACCAACATCCTGAAGGACATCTGGGAAGACCGGGCGCGGGGCGCCTGCTGGCTGCCGCGGGACGTGTTCCAGCGCGCGGGCTTCGATCTCGACGACCTCGCGTTCGGTGCGCGGAGCCCCGCGTTCGAGGAAGGCTTGAGCGAGCTGATCGGAATCGCGCGCCTGCACCTCGCGAGGGCGCTGGCCTACACGCTGATGATGCCCGGCCGAGAGACCGGCATCCGGCGCTTCTGCCTGCGCGCGCTCGGGATGGCGGTGCTCACCCTGCGGAGGATCCACGCCCGCCTCGACTTCCGTGCCGGTGACGAGGTCAGGATCTCCCGCGCGAGCGTCGGAGCGACGGTGGTAGTTACCGATCTGACGGTGCGACGCGACCCGATTCTGCGGGGGCTCTTCGCCTTCTTCACGCGGCCCCTCCCTCCCGTCCCCGGTGTTTCGGCCCCCGGGTGAGGCGCGAAGGCGTCCAGTGACGACGCTCCGCGGCTCGTCCTCCCCGGTTCCGGGCAGCGCGAGGGGAGGGGGGTGCCGGACAAGCTCGCGCCGCGCCCGGAGGGAAACGCATACCATTCGTTGTTTCGCAGGCGCCGCGTTGTCCCGAGAGGTCCTGGTCGATGCGTGCCTGGGGTCGTGCCGGATCGGTCTCCGCGGCAACGGCGGCCCACCTGTCGGGGGGACCACATTCGCTGCTCCGAGGCAGGAGGGGCGCCAACAGGAGTCCGCACATGAGAACCAATCTCGGATTCGATGAAGATCTCCTCCGGGAGCAGGACCGCCGCCACACCGTGCACGGATGGACCGACTACTCGAGGTTCGTCGAGGAGGGTCCCGAGATCCTCGTCGAAGGGGACGGGGTGCACGTGATCGACATCCACGGCAACCGGCTGATGGACGCCATGGGCGGGGTGTGGTGTGTGAACGCCGGCTACGGTCGAAGCGAGATCGTGGAGGCGATCGCCACCCAGGCGCGGCGCCTGCCCTTCGCCAACCCCTTCCGGGCGACGACTTCACCGCCGGCCGCGCAGTTGAGCGCGAAGCTCGCGGAGCTGGCACCGGGCGACCTCGACCACGTGCTCTACTCCGGGGGCGGCTCGACTGCCAACGACGCCGCTCTGCGCATCGTCCAACGCTACTTCAACACCCTCGGTCAGGTCGACAAGAAAGACGTCGTCTGCCGCCGGGACGCCTATCACGGCAGCACCACGGCATCCGCGACGCTGTGCGGGATAGAGGCGATAAAGCTCGGCTTCGACGTGCTGGAGGCCGGCGTGCACCGTGTTTCCGCACCCTATGCGTATCGCGGTGCCGGTGGTCTGGAGGAAGGCGCGTTCTGCGATCGCCTGGTGGACGAGTTCTCCGCGCTGGTGGAGCGCGTCGGCGCGGAGCGGATCGCCTGCTTCTATGCGGAACCGGTCATGGGCATGGGCGGGGTGCTCGTCCCTCCGCCGGGCTACTTCGCGCGCATTTCCGAGATCTGCAAAGCCAACGACATTCTGGTCGTCGCCGATGAAGTGGTGACGGGATTCGGCCGCCTCGGGGAGCTCCTCGCCTCCGATGCGATCTTCGAGATGGCCCCCGACATCATCACCTGCGCAAAGGGGTTGACGTCGGGATATCTTCCGCTCGGCGCGACGATCATCAGCTCGCGCATCATGGAAGTCCTTCGCCGTCCGGTGGCGAACAGCGAGGTCCTCACCCATGGGTTCACCTATGCCGAGCATCCGGTGTGCTGCGCCGCGGCGCTCGCAAACATCGACATCATCGAGCGGGAAGGGGTCTGCCGGCACGTTCGGGAAACGTCGGCCTACTTCAGGGAGTGCCTCGAATCCCTCCTGGAATTCGATATCGTGGGGGACGTGCGCGGGGCGGGTTTCATGTTCGCGATCGAGAACGTTGCCGACCGGGAGAGCAAGTCGCTCTTCCCGCCCGAGGTGGCAATCGGAGATCGCATCGCCGGCCACGCCCGGCGCATGGGCTTGATCGTCCGGCCCGGCGGACACCTGAACATCTTCTCGCCTCCGTTGACGATGAGCCGGGCCGACATCGAATTCCTCACCGACACGCTGCGCAAGAGTGTTCGAATCACCCAGGACGACTTGATTCGCGAGGGTGTGTGGCGGGGCTGAGCGCCGCCGGGTCGATGTCGCGTCCCGATTCGGGCGGGCGCGCGCACCGCACGGATGGGCGAGGGCTCGACGAAGGCTCACGGGCTCGAAGCAGGTTAGACCGGGGTCGAGAAGGTCCCGGAGCGGATGCCCGTCGTGGCGCGCACGGCGACTTTTTCCGGGAGGTGTTCCAAGGTGGAGTGCGGGAAAGCTGATGCGTCGAGTTCCGCTGCGGACGCGGTGATGTCGGAGAGCAGCATCGCGGCCTTCGCAGGCTCCCATGCGGACTACTACACTCGTGAATTCGCCCGATTGCACGGGTCGTCCGGCCATGTCGCGTCCTTCAATGCGAGCGCGGCTGCTCTCGGTCCCCTGTGGCTGGCGGCGCGCCACCTCTGGCAATGGTTCTGGCTGTTCCTGTTGCTGGAGGCCCTGGCGCTGGTGCAGGTGTGCCGGGGCCTGTTCGCGGACCTGGGAGCGCACGAGTACGCGCGTGCGCAACGCCTCGCGAACAGTGCGGCGACGAGACGCGCCGAGGCGGAGGAAGCCGCGTCGGCGGGCGCGGACAACGCCGCCTCCCTCCAGGAGTCGGCGCTCGCGTTGGAGGCCGCGAGTCGGGAGGCATTGCGCAGCGCGGATGCCGCCGCGGCGAGCGCGCCGCACCTCCTCGTGCTGGGAGTCCTGCTGCTCGCGAGCGCAAAGATCGTGCAGGGGCTCATTGCGAACCGCGCGCTGTCGAAGCGCTACTTCGAGTGGTGCTCGGATCGCTCGGTTCGCAGCAGATTGGGCGCTTCGTCGGCTGCCGCGATGGCGGTCTTCATCGGCACCGTCTACGGATTGAGCGCTTGGCGCTTCTCCGCCGCCGAGGTTCCCGGGTGGCTCGCGATATTCCCCTCCAGCAGATCCTGGCGGCGCTACGCGGAGTCCGCGATCGACGGGGCGTTCCAGTGGATGACGGAATCGTGGGCCGGGCTCTTCACCGGGATCACCAGCGGCATCCGGATACTGCTCGACGGCATGGAAACCCTGTTGGTATCGACCCCGTGGCCGGTGGTCATGGGGGTCATCGTGCTGCTCGCGTTCCGGATGGCGGGCGCCCGCGTGGCGGTGTTCACCGCCGCGTCGCTCGCGTACCTCGGAGTGCTCGGGTTCTGGGAGAAGAGCATGACCACCGTGGCTCTGCTGGGCTCGGCGGCCCTGCTGTGCCTGGTGGGAGGAATCCCGCTCGGAATCTGGTGCGCGCGCCGCCCGCGGGTCCATGCCTTCGTGCGCCCGGTGCTGGACCTGATGCAGACCATGCCCTCCTTCGTGTACCTGATCCCGGTCATTGCGTTCTTCGGGATCGGCAAGCCCCCGGGTGTACTCGCCACCGTGGTGTTCGGAATGCCGCCGGTGGTCCGCCTGACCATTCTCGGTCTGCACGGCGTCCCGCCGGCGGTTCGCGAGGCGGCCCTCGCCTTCGGCACGTCGCCGGCCCAACTGCTCGTGAAGGTGGACCTTCCTCTGGCCATGCCCTCCATCATGACCGGCATCAACCAGACGATTCTCATGTGCCTGTCCATGGTCGTCATCGCCTCGCTGATCGGAGCCCGGGGGCTGGGGGAGGAAGTACTCGACGCATTGACCTATGCGAACGAGGGCAAGGGCGTGCTCGCCGGCCTCGCGATACTGTTCTGCGCGATGATCCTTGACCGCATCGTGCAGGGACGGATACCGTCCCGGACACGCTAGGGTAGTGGCCGTCGAATGCAGCGAGCGGCTAGTCGTCCATTTGTCAACGACTCGAGCGCCAGACAACCCCGCGGGCGCCATTGCGCTGGCCGGACCCTGTGACCCGTCCGAAAGAGGAGAATGGAAATGATCGGAAGAACGGCATCGCTTCTGTTGGCGGCACTGTGCGCGGTCGCGGGCACCGCCGCTCATGCGGCGGAGACCATCGTCATCGGTCAGCCCAACTGGGCCTACGCCAAGGTGATGACGAACGTGCTCAAAGTCATCGCCGAGGACAACCTGGGACTGAAAGTCGAGTTCGTGCCCGGCACCCATCCGGTGTTCTTCAAGGCGATGGACCAGGGTCGCGGCGACGTCGACGTCCACCCCGACGTGTGGCTGCCGAACAATCAGGGCTTCGTCGACGAGTATGTGAACGAGAAGGGGACGGTCGCCCTGACCCCATCCACCTTCGCGGCGATGGATGCATTCTGCACCACCAAGGCGGCGATGGACCGCTACGGTCTTGCATCGGTCTACGACTTGACGAAGCCGGAGATAGTCGAGTTGACGGATCGAAACGGCGACGGCAAGGGCGAGATCTGGATGGGAGCCCCCGGGTGGGCCTCGACCAACATCCACAAGGTGCGGGCTCGCGACTACGGCTTCGCCGATCTCTACGAGCTCACGGTGAGCGAGGAGAACGTCATCCTCGCGCAGATCGACGCCGACGCGAAGGCGGGTCGGGTCGTGGTGTGGGCCTGCTATCTGCCTCACCACATCTTCGGCATGCACGAGCTGATCGTGCTCGATGAGCCCGAGCACGATCCGGAGAAGTGGAAGGTCGTCGACGCGTCGGCCGACCCCGAGTGGTACGAGAAGTCCTACGTCGCGACCTCCTTCCCCCCGATCAGCTCTCGGATCGCGTACTCGAAGCGCCTCGACACCGCGGCGCCCAACTTCGTCGGGTTCCTCAACAGCATCGAGTTCGGTACCCAGTTGATCAACGACTGGTCCTCCGCGGTGGCGGTGGACGAACGCGACCCCGAGGAGTACGCACGGGAGTGGGTGAGCGAGAACCAGGATCTGGTCAAGTCCTGGTTGGGAATGTGAACCTTCCGGTCCGCGCATGAGGCGGCGGCCGGCC
>CAYFYD010000267.1:0-6007 GCA_964347195.1 uncultured Ectothiorhodospiraceae bacterium | reverse complement strand
CACAACCTCGGAGAGGTCATCGACGCCTGCGTCGCGTACATCGAGACCCCCGACATCGGGCTCCCGGAGCTCATGGCCCTTCTGCCCGGTCCCGACTTTCCCACCGGCGGCATCATCAACGGCTCGCGCGGGATCCGCGAGGCCTACCAGACCGGCCGCGGGCGGATCTACGTGCGCGCCCGCACCCGCTTCGAGGGTGGAGACAACGGCACCCGCCACCGCATAGTGGTGGGCGAGCTGCCCTACCAGGTCAACAAGGCGCGCCTCCTCGAGAAGATCGCCGAGCTCGTGAAGGAGAAGCGTCTCGAGGGCATCGCCGAGCTGCGCGACGAGTCCGACAAGGACGGCATGCGCATGGTCATCGAGCTGCGGCGGGGGGCGGTGCCGGACGTGGTGCTGAACAACCTCTACCGGCACACCCAGATGCAGAGCGTGTTCGGGATCAACCTGGTCGCCCTGGTCGACGCCCAGCCCCGCCTCCTGACGCTGCGGCAGATGATCGAAGCCTTCGTGCGCCACCGCCGGGAGGTGGTGACGCGGCGCACGATCTTCGAGCTGCGCAAGGCGCGCGACCGGGCCCACGTCCTGGAGGGCCTCGCCGTCGCGCTCGCCAACATCGACCGCGTGATCGCGATGATCCGGGCCGCGTCGAGCCCCGCCGAGGCGAAGAGGGCGCTGACCTCCGTGACCTGGCCTCCCGGTGCGGTAGCGGGGATGCTCGAACGCGCCGGCGCCTCCGCCCGCGGAGACTCTCCGGAGTCCGGTCTCACCGCGGCGGGCTACCGGCTCTCCGAACGGCAGGCCCAGGCCATCCTGGACCTCCGCCTGCACCGCCTCACCGGCCTCGAGCAGGACAAGATCCTGAACGAGTACGACGAGATCCTGCGCCGCATGGAGGACCTCCGCGAGATCCTCGAGGACCCCGAGCGCATGAAGGCGGTGGTGCGCGACGAGCTCGTCGAGATCAAGGGTCAGTACGCCGACCCGCGGCGCACGGAGATCGTCCGGGACCTGATGGAGTTCAACCCCGAGGACCTGGTGAGTCCCACCGAGGCGGTGGTGACCTTCTCGCATCTGGACTACGTCAAGTGGCAGCCGGTCGACGTCTATGCCGCCCAGAGGCGGGGAGGGACCGGCAAGACCGCCGCCACCATGAAGGAGGAGGACTTCATCGACCGCCTCTTCGTCGCCAACACCCACGATCATCTCCTGTGCTTCTCGAGCCGCGGCAAGGTGTACTGGCTGCGGGTGTACGAGCTTCCGACGGGGGGGCGCACCGCGCGGGGAAGCCCCATCGTCAACCTGCTTCCGCTCGAGAGCGAGGAACGGATCAGCGCGGTCCTGCCGGTCAAGGACTTCAGCGGCTCCGGCTACGTGCTCATGGCGACCGCACGCGGCGTCATCAAGAAGACCCTGCTCTCGGAGTTCTCCCGGCCGCGCACGAACGGCATCATCGCGATCGATCTGCTGCCCGCCGACCGCCTGATCGGGGTCGCGATCACCGGCGGGGAGCGCGACGTCATGCTCGCGAGCAGCGGCGGGCGCGTCTGCCGCTTCAACGAGCGCCACGTGCGTCCCATGGGCCGGACCGCCCGGGGGGTCATCGGCATGCGGATCTCCGAGCGCGAGCAGATCATCTCCCTCATCGTCGCGGGCGAAGGCATGGTGCTCACCGCGACCGAGAACGGCTACGGCAAGTGCACCCGCATGGACGAGTACCCGCGGAAGGGGCGCGGCGGCAAGGGCGTCATCTCCATACGCACCTCGGGGCGCAACGGAGCGGTCACCGGTGCGCTCGCGGTGGGGCCGAACGACGAGATCATGCTGATTACCGACGGGGGCAAGCTGGTGCGCACCCGGGTCGCGGAGGTCAGCGTGCTCGGCCGCAACACGCAGGGAGTCAAGCTCATCCGGCTCCTCTCCGGGGAACGCCTGGTGGGCGTGGAGCGGGTGGTCGAGGACGCCGGCGCGAACGGCTACGAAGACGGCACGGGATGAGCGCGGCGGGCGAGGGCGACCCGCCGGCCGCGGGCCGCGGGGCGGGAGCCTTCATCGGGCGGCTGTGCGTCATCGGGGTGGGGCTCATCGGGGGCTCGCTCGCGCGGGACCTCAGGGCGCTCGGCCTCGTCGGCGAGGTGGTGGGGTCGAGCCGCCGGGCCGGGAACCTCGAGCGCGCCCGCGCGCTCGGAGTGATCGACCGCTACGAGGTCGATCCCGCTCGGGCGGTCGAGGGTGCGGACCTGGTGCTGGTCGCGGTGCCCCTGGGCGCGATGGCGGCGGTGTTCCGCGGCATCCGCGACCACCTCGACCACCAGGCGGTGGTCACCGACGCCGGAAGCGCCAAGCGGAGCGTGGTCGCGGACGCGGCCCGGGAGCTCGGCCCGGCGCGCGTGCGTTTCGTGCCCGGACATCCCATCGCGGGCACCGAGCACAGCGGGGTGGAGGCATCGCAGACCGGACTCTTCCGGGCCCGCCGGGTCATCCTCACCCCCACCCTCGAGACCGCCTGCGAGCCTTGCGCGCGGGTGCGGGCGATGTGGGAGGCGGTGGGGGCGGAGGTGCTGGAGACGGACCCGGCGCACCACGACGAGGTGCTCGCGGCCACCAGTCACCTGCCCCACATGCTCGCCTATGCGCTCATGGACCTGCTCGGCGGCATGTCGGAGCGGGTCGAGATCTTCCGCTACGCCGCGGGAGGCCTGCGCGACTTCACGCGGATCGCGTCGAGCGATCCCCGGATGTGGCACGACACCTGCATCGCCAACCGGGAGGCGCTGCTCGAGGTGCTCGACCGTTTCCACCGGGAGCTCGGCACCCTGACCGAGGCGGTGCGGGAGCAGGACGGCCGGTCGCTGCTCGCGCTCTTCGCGCGCGCCAAGCGCCTTCGCGATGCCCATGTCGGGGAAGCGAAGGTGCGGGGATCCGATGGACGCGGACTCTGATCGGCTACGCTTCAGGGTCCGGCCCGGCGGTGTCCTGCGCGGCGTCGTCCAGGTGCCCGGCGACAAGTCGATCTCCCACCGTGCCCTCCTCCTCGGCGCGATCGCGGACGGCGTGACGCGCATCGAGGGCTTCCTCGACGCACGGGACACCCTGGCGACGCTCGATGCGGTGCGCGCGCTGGGGGTCGGGGTGGAAGGGTCGGGGACCTCGCTCGAGGTGCACGGGGCGGGCCGGGACGGCCTGCGTGCGCCCGGGGCTCCGCTCGACTTCGGCAACTCGGGCACCGGAATGCGGCTCGCCGCCGGCCTCCTGGCGGGTCAGGCCTTCACCACCCGCCTCATCGGCGACGCCTCCCTGTCGCGGCGGCCGATGGGCCGCATCCGCGATCCGCTCCTGGCGATGGGCGCCCGGGTCCGTACCGGCGACGGGGGCACGCCGCCGATCGAGGTGGGGGGCGGAGGGGCGGCGCTCAGCGGCATCGACTATGAGATGCCGGTGGCGAGCGCGCAGGTGAAGTCCTGCCTGCTGCTCGCCGGGCTTTACGCCCGAGGCACCACCCGGGTACACGAGCCCGCGCCTTCACGCGACCACACCGAGCGCATGCTCGCGTCCTTCGGATATCCGGTGGAGCGGGCGGGGCGAAGCGTCTCGATCACGGGGGGAGGCCGCCTCGGGGCGCGCACCATCCGGGTGCCGGGAGATCTCTCCTCGGCCGCCTTCCTCATCGTGGGGGCGCTCATCGGTTGCGGCTCGGCCTTGCGCGTCGCGGGCGTCGGCCTCAACCCCACCCGCTCCGGCGTGGTCGACATCCTGCGGGACATGGGCGGCGACATCGAGGTGCATCCGGCCGCGGGGGCCTGCGCGGGAGAGGAGCCGGTGGCGGACCTGGTGGTGCGCTCCAGCGCGCTTCGCGGCATCGACATCGGGTCTGCGCGGGTGCCGCTCGCGATCGACGAGTTTCCCGCCCTGTGCATCGCCGCCGCCTGCGCGCAGGGGGTGACGCGGGTGCGCGGCGCGGCGGAGCTCCGGGTGAAGGAGAGCGACCGTCTCGAGGCGATGGCGCAGGGTCTGCGGGCGCTCGGCGTGAAGGTGCGCAGCGTCTCCGACGGACTCGACGTCCATGGTGCCGAGCCGGCCGGCGGCACGGTGGACTCCCGGGGCGACCACCGCGTCGCGATGGCCTTCGCGGTGGCGGGGCTGGGCGCACGGGGGCCGGTGACGGTGGAGGACTGCGACAACGTCGGAACCTCCTTTCCGGGCTTCGTCGACACCGCGGCGGCTCTGGGGCTGCGCATCGTGCCGCAGCGCCCGGCATGAGCGGCGCGGTTCCGGTCATCACCGTGGACGGCCCGGTCGGCGCGGGCAAGGGCGCGCTCACCCACCGCCTCGCCGAACGTCTCGGATTCCACCTCCTCGACAGCGGCGCGATCTACCGGGTGCTCGCGCTCGCCTCCCTGCGCCGCGGGCTGGCCCCGGGAGATTCACCGGCGCTGGCACTTCTCGCGCGCGGTCTGGACCTTCGCTTCGAGCGCGGGGGGCGGGAAGATGCGGTGCGGGTGCTCTTCGAAGGCGAGGAGGTCGGCGCCCGGATCCGCGACGAGCGTTGCGGACAGCGCGCCTCGCGCCTCGCCGCCGATCCGTCAGTCCGAGAAGCGGTGCTCGGACGGCAGCGCGCCTTCCGCCGCCCCCCGGGCCTCGTCGCGGACGGACGCGACATGGGCACCGTCGTCTTTCCGGACGCGCTCCTCAAGGTCTACCTCACCGCGAGCGTCGAGGAGCGCGCCCGCAGGCGGCACGAGCAGTTGGTTGCCAAAGGTCTTGATGTTAGCCTCACACACCTGTTGGGGGAGATCAGCCAGCGCGACAGGCGGGACGAGGAGCGACCCGCAGCCCCTCTGCGGCCGGCCGAGGACGCGATCGTCATCGACACCACGCCGCACGGCATCGATGCCGTGCTGGAACTGGTGATGCGGGCGGTCGAAGTTCGAGGCCTGCACCGGGGTCGGGGGCGCCGGCGGGATCTTCAGTCTTGAACCGGTACGTGCGTGCTCGAGGACGGGGACGCGTCGTCACAAACCAAACGAGGCGCGGGACTCCCGCGTTAGAGCCTTTACACGATGGAAAGTTTTGCGGAACTGCTGGCACAGAGCGAAGTCGAGAAGCGGATGCGCCCGGGGGCCATCCTGACCGGAACGGTGGTGGACGTCGGAACCGAGTACGTCACCGTGCATGCAGGGCTCAAGTCCGAGTCCATCATTCCCCTGGAGCAGTTCAGGGGCGAATCGGGCGCGGTCGAGGTGATGATCGGCGACAGTGTCGAGGTCGCCCTCGACACGGTGGAAGACGGCTTCGGGGCGACGCGCCTGTCCCGGGAGAAGGCCAAGCGGGCACGGGCCTGGGCGCGCCTCGAGACGTCCTTCGAGGAGGCGGTGGCCGTCACCGGCTACATCAATGGCAAGGTCAAGGGCGGGTTCACCGTCGACATCGACGACATCCGGGCCTTCCTGCCGGGGTCGCTGGTCGATGTGCGTCCGGTTCGCGACACCTCCTACCTCGAGGGCAAGCCGCTCGAGTTCAAGGTCATCAAGCTCGACCGGCGCCGCAACAACGTCGTGGTCTCGCGGCGGGCCGTGGTCGAAGAGGAGAACTCCGCCGAGCGCGAGGCGCTGCTCGAGAGCCTGCAGGAGGGCGCGGTGCTCTCGGGAGTGGTCAAGAACCTCACCGAGTACGGCGCCTTCGTCGACCTCGGGGGCATCGACGGGCTCCTGCACATCACCGACATGGCGTGGAAGCGGGTGAGGCATCCCACCGAAGTGGTGAACGTCGGCGACGAGCTTCAGGTCAAGGTGCTCAAGTTCGATCGCGAGCGCAACCGGGTCTCGCTCGGTCTCAAGCAGCTCGGCGCCGATCCCTGGGTGGACATCGATCGCCGCTATCCGGAGGGCACGCGCCTGTTCGGCGGCGTCACCAACATCGCCGACTACGGCTGCTTCGTGGAGATCGAGGAAGGGGTCGAAGGACTGGTGCACGTCTCGGAGATGGACTGGACGAACAAGAACGTCCA
>CAYFYD010000266.1:0-6016 GCA_964347195.1 uncultured Ectothiorhodospiraceae bacterium | reverse complement strand
CCGGCGCCTTCGGGTCGAGCGCGGTCATGATGCTGAATCGGGTCATGGAATGCGCCCCCGGTGGAGCGAGGAAGCGGGAATGCGAAGGGCAGCGAGGGTACCCGATCCCGCGGTACCTGCCACCGGCGAGACTTCGTCGCCCCCGCGTCCACCGCGAACGCGGAGCGGCCCGGCGTTCCGTTTGCCGGCTTCGCGCCGACCGATAGAATGAGTCCCGACCACCACGAAGCTCGGCCCGGCGTGAACACTCGCAGCGACCTTCACGGAGTGCGAAGAACAGTGGATGTGGCTACGCGCAATTGCCCTTGGGAGTAACGACCATGGCTCGAGATACTTCGGAGCTCCGAGAGGAGCTCGACAAGCTCAGTCCGAAACAGAAGGCCGAATTGGCGCGAACGCTGATCGATTCTCTGGACGAAGACTTGGATGAGGACGTCGAGCAGCTCTGGCTCGATCAGGCCACCCGGCGATACGAGGCGTACCGGAGTGGCGAGATGTCTTCCCGTCCAGCGGCGGAGATATTTGCACGAGTTCGCGCGCGACTCAGGCGGTGAGTCTCCGTTTTCTCGATCCAGCCGCAGAGGAGATGTTGGAGGCGGCCCGGATCTACGAAGACCAAGCGGTTGGACTCGGAGAGCGGTTTCTGGACGAAGTGGAGGGATGTGTAGATCTTTTGCTCGATCGACCTTACATTGGAAGGAAAGTTGGAGAATTCCGCCGGTTCCCGCTCCGCAAGTTCCCTTTCACGTTGATCTACGCGCTCGAAGACGATGATGTCGTAGTCGTAGCTGTCTCGCATCATCGGCGACGCCCGGGCGATTTGGAAGGGGAGAGGTTGACGATTCGTCGAGACCGCCGACCGATCAGACTACCCCTTGCGCTTTCCACTGCGCGATGGTGTGCTCGTCGTAGCCGAGCTCGCGGAGCAGCTCGCCGGTGTGCTCTCCGAGGGCCGGGGCGGGGCGGGCCGGTGCCTCCTGGTTGCCGCTGCGCACCGGGGCGGCCACGAGACGGTAGGCTCCCGCCGTCGGGTGCTCGAGAGTCTGAAGCCGCCCGTGCTCGGTCACGAAGGGGTTTTCGAGCGCTTCGGCGAGGTCGTGGATCGGCGCCGCGGGCACGGTGCCCGCGAAGCGCTCCAGCCACTCCGCCGTGCTCCGCCGGCCGAGCTCGGCGTCGAGGAGCCCGGTCAGCGCCTCCCGGTGGGCAAGGCGCGCGGCGAAGCTCGAGTAGCGCGGGTCCTCCACCCACTCGGGCCGGCCGAGGTGCTCGCACAAGGCCGGCCAGAACTTCTCCTTGTTGCACATGATGTAGATCCAGCCGTCCGCGCTGCGGAAGAGCTGGCAGGGAGTCAGCGAGGGGTGGGCGGAGCGCGGCAGCCGGCCCTGGCGGTGTCCCGTGTGCAGGTACCAGGCCGCGAGGTAGCTGGTGTTGAACAGGGCCATGTCGAAGAGGGAGAGGTCCATGTCGCGGCCCGTTCCGCTCGCCCGGGCCGCGGTGAGTCCGGCGAGCAGCGCGTAGGCGAGTCCCAGACCGGTCATGAAGTCGACCATCGAGAGCCCGAAGCGGGCGGGCGGCGCGTCCGGCTCGCCGGTGAGGGAGAAGTAGCCGGCTTCGGCCTGCATCAGGTAGTCGAACCCCGGCCAGTCGGCTCGCGGCCCCTCGCGCCCGTACGCGGAGAGGTGGGCGCACACGATCCGCGGGTTGAAGGGCTCGAGCGCCTCGTAGGTCAGTCCGAGGCGGGCGGGCACATCCCCTCGAAGGTTCGAGGCGAGCGCGTCGGCGCCCGCGGCCAGCTCGTGGAGCACTCTGCGGCCCGCCTCGTGCGTGAGATCGAGGGTGAGGCTCTTCTTGTTGCGGTTGAGGGCGTGGAAGAAGAGGCTGTCCTGCTCCTCGAAGAAGAAGGGTCCGACCCCGCGCGACATGTCGCCGCCGTTGGTCGGGTTCTCGATCTTTATCACCTCGGCGCCTTGATCGGCGAGGAAGAGGGTGCCGAAGGGACCCGCGCCGTACTGCTCGACGCTCAGGATTCGGACGCCTTCCAGGGGCAGCATGGGGCTCGGATCGCGGTGGTCCGATGGCTGGATGTGAGCGCTCACCTCAACGAGCGAACCGGTCCCTTCGTCCGGGGAGCGGGAGATGAGAACGACCACCGGTGCGTCCCGAAGCGCCCCCGCGCCCCCGCCTCTCCCCGTGGGAGGGACTCCCGCCGGCCGAGCCTGCTCGGCGAAACACCGTCGTCCGCTCGCCCGGTCCGGGCGCGATACTGCTTCCCGGCATGTTTTCCGCTGGTGTCGAGCGAAGGCGCCTACAGGCCTTCGAGCGTTCGCTCCGCGCTGCTCGCTTCGGCCCTGGTCGGATCGGGATCGACCGCGATGGACTCGACGACCCCGTCGTTCACCACTATCGCGAAGCGCTGCGAGCGCACTCCGAGTCCGTGGCCGGTGAGATCCAGGACCAGACCGGCCGCGCCGGCGAAGGCCCCGTCGCCGTCGGCGAGCATGCGCACCTCGTCGCCGGTGTTCTGGGCCTCGCCCCAGGCCCCCATCACGAAGGCGTCGTTGACGGAGAGGCAGGCGATCTCGTCCACGCCCTTCTCCCTGATCGCGTGGGCGTTGGCGAGAAAGCCCGGCAGGTGGGCGTTCGAGCAGGTGGGGGTGAAGGCGCCCGGTACCCCGAAGAGCACTACCCGGCGCCCCCGGCAGAGGTCGTCGGTGCTGAGCGCCTGCGGGCCCTCCGCGCCCATCTCGTGCAGGGTCACGCTGGGGAGTCTGTCGCCGGCCTTGATGGTCATCGGGCGTTTCCTTTCGGCTTTCGAGGCGGCTCGCCCCGGGGAGGCGACTGTAGCGGACTTTGGCGGGTGGTACAGTGCCGCCCGGGATGGAATCAGGGCCATTTCATGCTGGCGCGGACGGCGTTGGTGACCCCCCGGTGCGCCCTCATTCGCCCTGCTCACCCCTCGCTTGCAGGCATTGCGCGTCGCCGAGCGCCGCGAATCGTCCATTGGCGCCCTCCCGCCGGTCCCGAGGCTCAGGTCGAGACGCAGCATGAAATGACCCTGGGGATGGAATGCGTGCCCCGCGAAAGCGCTACACTCGCCCGTGGCCTGCTTCCCCCGGAACGGCTCCGTGCCGATGAAGCTCGAGATCCTCGGCGATATCCGAAACACTGAAACGATCGCCACGGGCCGAAGGGTGTACATCCGGCGTTATCCGGACCGCATGTACGGCAAAGGCCGCTGGCGCAAGAGGAAGGGAACGGCGACCGTCAAGCTTGGTGACGGGACGGTGTGGGAAGCCGGGATCCACTGGTTTGAAGCACACCGGGTCGGACGCAGGGACTTCAAGATCAAGCAGGTGTTCCCATGAGCGAGTACGTGATCTGTATCGACAACGAGAGCAATTCCGCCAGTCTGATCGTGGGCAAGGTCTACCGCACACTGGCGGATGCAGAGGCACGGGCGTACGATCTCCTGCGGGTGATCGACGAAGACGCCTCGGAGCCGGGCGGCTATCTCTACTCCGCGTCCATGTTCGCGCCGATTGAATTGCCGGAAGCGGCGAAACGAGCATTGGCGATAGCGGACATCTGAAAACGACGCGGGCGCCCGATGTCGCGCACTATCGACACCAGAACGCTCGGGCACGAATCGGGGCGAACCGTCGAGTGCCTGCGTCGGTACACCGCACTCCGGCCCGGCGCGCAGGTCCATGCGCTCATCGAGGCCATCGCCTTCGACCGGCGGGCGGTGCGGCGCCCCCTGCGCATGGAATGCGCGCCCGGCCCGGCGGCGCGAACGGGAGGGGGACGATGAGCGCCTGGATCCGAATGCTCGGGGACGCCGGAGCGGGCTCCGAGCTCGCCGCCGCCTTCGAGCGCGTGCGCTCCCCGGCGGGGACGGTGGACAACGTGATGCGGGTGCACAGCCTGCGCCCGAGCACCATGACCGGGCACCATGCGCTCTACATGAGCGTGCTGCACGACGAGGCCAATGTCCTCCCCGGGTGGTTCCTCGAGACCGTGGCCTCCTACGTCAGCATCCTCAACCGCTGCCACTACAGCCTGACCAACCACTGGTCCAACGCCCGCCATCTCGTGGCGGACGAACGCAGGGCGGAGGCCATCCGCGAAGCCCTCGATGCCGACGCTCCGGAGCGCGCCTTCGCGGGCAAGGAGCTCGCGATGCTGCGCTATGCGCGCAGGCTCACCCGCTCGCCCGGGGCGATGGTGGAGGCCGACGTGCAGGCAATGAAGGCCGAAGGCGCGCAGGACGGCGAGATCCTCGAGGTCAACCAGGTCTGCGCCTACTTCAACTACGTGAACCGGCTGCTGAACGGGCTCGGAGTCACCCTGGAGGGCGACGTCATCGGCTACTACGCCGAGACCCCCGGCGAAGGGAGCGGCTGAGACCTTCCATGGGCGAGGAAGGGCCGGGAGGAAGGCGGTCGGCTCCGGACGCAGGCGCCGCGCGCCGCTTCGGTATCTCGGGTTCACCGGCACCGCGGAGCCGCGCGCAATGCAGCCTTTCGCGACCGGTCGGTGGGTCGTCGACCCCGGCGCTTCGCACGAGCGGCCGAGGCGGCGCCGGACCGTGAGCGCGCGCTCGCCGAGCGGCGATCCCTGGCTGCTGACCCCGGGTCCGCTCACCACCTCGCCGGAGGTCAAGGAGGCGGCGCGGCACGACTACGGCTCGCGCGACCTGCGCTTCATCGCCGTGACCCGGCGGGTGCGCGAGCGGCTGCTCGCGATCGCGGGCGGGCCGGAGTCCCATGTGTGCGTGCCCCTTCAGGGCAGCGGCACTTTCGTGGTCGAGGCGATGCTCGGCACCTTCGTGCCCCGGGACGGCAAGGTGCTCATCCTCGTCAACGGGGCCTACGGGAGGCGCATGGCGGAGATCTGCGCGGTGGCGGGGCGTCGTCACGTCCCCCTGGAGACGGCGGAGAATCTGCCCGTCGATCCGCGGGCGGTCGACCGCGCGCTGGCCGGCGACGCCGGGCTCTCCCATGTCGCGATGGTCCACTGCGAGACCACCTCGGGGCTCGTGAACCCGCTCGAGGCGATCGCCCGGATCTGCGCGGAGCGTTCCCGTGCCCTGCTCGTCGACGCCATGAGCGCGTTCGGTGCCCTGCCCCTCGATGCGCGCACGATTCCCTTCGAGGCGATGGCCGCCGCATCCGGCAAGTGCCTGGAGAGCACGCCGGGACTCGGCTTCTGCATCGCGCGGCGCGAGGCCCTCGAACGCGCCCGCGGCAACGCCCACGCGCTCTGCCTGGACCTCTGCGATCAGTACCTCGCGATGGAACGGGACGGTCAGTGGCGGTTTACTCCTCCGGTCCAGACCCTGCTCTCGCTCGACCGCGCCCTCGACGAGCTCGAGGCCGAGGGGGGCGTCGCGGCGCGCAGGCAGCGCTACCGGGAGAACGCGAGGACCCTGGTGGAGGGGATGCGCCGGCTCGGCTTCGAGACCCTGCTCGCGGATACCGTGCAGGCGCCGATCATCGTGACCTTCCTCATGCCGGCGGATCCCCGCTTCGTCTTCGAGCGCTTCTACGAGCGCATGGGGCGCCGCGGCTACGTCATCTATCCCGGCAAGCTCACCGCGGTCCCCTCGTTCCGCATCGGCTGCATCGGGCGCCTGGGTCCGCCCGAGATGCACGGCGCCCTCGCCGCGGTCGAGAGCGTCCTCGGAGAGATGGGGGTTGCGAGCGGTGCGCCCGCCGCCCGGCCGGCCCCATCCGCGATCGGTTGACGAATCTGCGTCCCGGCAAAGCAGTGGATTCCGCGGATGTCACGGAGCCCAAACCGTACATGAGCAGCGGTTGACGAATCTGCGTCCCGGCAAAACAGCGGATTCCCGCCCCCGATCGGGGTCGAGGACAAGCTTCCGCGGGAATGACGCTACCCGATCGGGAGCCATTCCCCGTCTCGGATACCATTCCCGCCATTCCCGCCATTCCCGCCATTCCCGCCATTCCCCGTTACTCCCGTGCTTCCCCGTTACTCCCGTCATTCCCGCGAA
>CAYFYD010000265.1:0-6025 GCA_964347195.1 uncultured Ectothiorhodospiraceae bacterium | reverse complement strand
GGCTCAGCGAAGTGGCGATGACCGGCGCGACGAAGAAGATCGCGACCGCGTCGAGGAGGGGCATCGCGCTCAGCGCGAGGCAGTAGCAGGAGAGCGCGCTGCACAGCAGGCCGCCGCGCAGATACTGGGTGCCCAGACGTTCGGTGTGCAGGGGCCGCGGAAAACGCAGCACCAGGAGCACGGAGCGCAGCACGAGCACCGTGAAGCATCCGCGCAGGAACAGGATCTCGAACACCGAGTAGCGCCCGCTCATCAGCTTGAACACCACGTCCTGGGTGGCGAGCGCACCGAGGCCCACCAGGAGGGATGCGATGCCGAGCACCGGGGCGCGGGCGGCGCCGGCCACGTACTACTCCAGCGTGGTCAGGAGGCGCACCCAGAGCCGGGTACGCGGCACCAGGGAAGAATAGTAGAGCTGCTCGTAGTCGGTGTGCGCGCCCTGCCCGTCCACGCCGAGGCCGTCGAGGGTCGGCACCCCGAGGGCGGCGCTGAAGTTGCCGTCGCTGACCCCGCCCGAACCGGTGTCGTCCAGCTCGAACCCGATCTCCGCGGCCAGCCCGCGTGCATGCTCGAAGAGCGCGCCGATGCCCTCGTCCTTCCGGTAGCCGGGGCGGTTCATCCCGCCGCTCACGTGGACTTCGGTATCGGGGCCGACCGGGGTCAGACCCATGATGCGCGCGCACATCTCCTCCGCGCTCGCCGCGTCGGGCACCCGGAGGTCCACCTGGGCCCGGCACTGCGCGGGCACCACGTTGGGAAAGGTGCCGCCCTCGATGACGCCCACGCTCACCGTGATGCCGCGCGCGTAGTCGGTCATCGCCTCCAGGCACAGCACCTGATGCGCCATTTCCGCGATCGCGTTGCGCCCGTCCTGGTGGCGGGCACCGGCGTGGGCGGGGCGCCCGCGCGTCACGACTTCGAAGTCTCCCGAGCCCTTGCGCGAGGTCACCACCTTCCCGCCGTCGCGCGCCGGCTCGGTGACGAGGACGTACTTGTTCTCGAGGGCCAGGCGCTCGATGTGTTCGCGGGAGGTGTGGCTCCCGACCTCCTCTTCCGGCACGTAGAGGAAGGTGACCGGCAGCGAAGGCGACACGCCCATGCGCACGAGATGCCGCAGGGCATGGAAGGCGATGTAGGCGCCGCCCTTCATGTCGTAGATGCCGGGGCCGTAGACGACGTCGCCGTCGCGCAGCACCGGGCGTGTCCCCTCGAGGGTGCCTACCGGATGCACGGTATCCATGTGCGAGAGCACCAGGATGCCGGGCCCCTCGCCGGGATCGGCGCCGCGAGCGATGAGGACGTCCCCGTAGCCGTCGCGGCCCGGAACGCGCTCGACCCGGGCCCCGATGCCGCGCAGCTCGTGTTCCACCCGGTCCGCCATCCGGTTCACGGCGGCGGCATCGTCGGAGGGCGACTCGATGTTCACCCACTCCAGGATCCCTTCCAGGATCTCCTCGGCGTCGAGCTCCGGAACGTTCTGCTTGTCGGTCACGAGCCTTTCCTCGCTGCTTTCTCGACAGTGGAGTCGGAGGGACTGGTCATCCTGCTTTACAACCTCGGGCCGCTGCGATGGTAGTCTGTCGCTGTAGTGGACCTGCCAGAGCGCATTCCGGGCCGGCATGGATCTGTAAAGATGAATCACGGGAATCCGACCGGTCCCGATTCGGATACCATCCCGAGCGCCCCGCCGGACGCGCTCCGCACGGAGAAGAAGGCGGCGGATTGTAGCCGGGGAGGGAGCGGTACACGATGAAAGCGGCGCTGTGTCACGAGTTCGGTCGGCCTCTGGTGATCGAGGAGGTCGACATCGACCCTCCGCAGAACGGAGAAGTGCAGGTCCGCCTCGCGGCCTGCGCCATCTGCCACAGCGACATCATCTACGCGGACGGGGGCTGGGGCGGCCCGCTGCCCGCGGTCTACGGCCACGAGGCGGCGGGAGTGGTCGAGGCGACGGGGCCGGGCGTCACGCTGGTCGAGCCGGGCGACCACGTGGTGGTCACCCTGATCCGGTCCTGCGGGCACTGCTTCTTCTGCCAGAGCGGGGCGCAGACGGTGTGTCCGACCCCCTTCGCGCGCGACGAACGAGCGCATATCCGCACCCGGGACGGGGCGGGGGTGCACCAGGGCCTGCGCACCGCGGCCTTCGCCGAGGTGGCGGTGGTCGACGAGTCGCAGGTGGTCGCGATCCCCGACACGGTGCCGCTCGACTGTGCGTCGCTGCTCGCCTGCGGCGTGATCACGGGCCTCGGGGCGGTGGTGAACACCGCGAAGGTGCCGGCCGGAAGCAGCGTGGCGGTGGTGGGCACGGGCGGGGTCGGCCTCAACTGCATCCAGGGCGCCGTGCTCGCAGGCGCCGACCCGATCATCGCCGTCGACCTCGCACACACCAAGCGCGAAGCCGCGATGCGCTTCGGAGCCACGCACGCCGTCGACGCCGCCGCCCCGGACGCGCGGGCGCGGGTGAAAGCTTGCACCGCGGGGCTCGGAGCGGACTACGTCTTCGTCGCCGCCGGCAACACCCGGGCGGTCGATCTGGGCCTCACCCTCATGCGCCTCGCCGGCACCACGGTGCTGGTGGGCATGCCGCCCGACGGGGAGTGCACCGAGATCGAGGTCACCGCCTTCGCCGGCGGCAGCCATCGCATCATGGGCAGCAAGATGGGCTCCACCCGCCTGCGCGTCGACATCCCCAAGCTGGTCCGCCACTATCAGGCGGGAAGGCTGAAGCTCGACGAGCTGATCTCGCGCCGGTGCCGCCTCGAAGAGATCAACGACGCGATAGCGGGCGTGAAGCGCAACGAGGCGCTACGCAACGTCATCGTGTTCGACGGACCGGGAAGCGGCGCCTTCGTTTGATCCTCGACTCCCGGGGTACGGCAATGCCTCCATCATGCGATGGATTCCCGCTTCCGCGGGAATGACGACGGACCGGTGGGCGACTGCGCGGGATGGACCGGCGGGCGACTGCGCGGGATGGACCGGCGGGCGGCTGTCGTTGGATGGAGCGGTTGGCGACTGTGCGGAAGTGACGCGTCTTGTGCCCTGCCCGTCATTCCCGCGGAAGCGGGAATCCATTCCGGCCAACGAAACCTGAAGCTCGAGTGTGATCCACCGTCCCGTCCCGGGCGCGAAGCGGCGCGGGCGGCGGCCCTTGATACAATCGGAACGCTCTCGAGCCACCGGAGCCACCGAGAAGCTCCGCCGGAGGCGAGGGCGCACCGGTACGCCGTCACGCACCCGCACGCCCTCATCCGAGACAGATGGACCGCTTGCTCGCAGCATGTCGATGGGTGGTGAATGCCGCGAGATGGTTCGTGAATACCCCCCGTCGCGCGGTGCTGACGATGGTGGTGGTCGTGGTCGCGGTGGTCGCGATCACCAGCACCCCGGGGTTCAGCTCGGGGGTGATATTCGGCCTCATCACGGCGATGATACTGGACTGACACGTCCCGACCCGACACGTCCCGGATCGGATCGGTCGGTACTCCAAGCCTGTCCCACGCGGGCCGGTCATCCGCACCGGGTGGGCAGGAGCGCCCTCATGGGTGCCCTCGGGTGTCCTGCGGGCCCCCTTGATACCGCCGACCGGCCCGATCGCACGCGACCCGCGTCGGGATCCGGATGACCCGCCTGCTCCCGCCAACGATCGGCCCGATCGCGCGCGGCCAGCGCCCTTCCGGCCCCTCGTTTCCATCAGCGACCGGAGCGGGGGATGACCCTGGTCGGCACCGGCGCCGCGCTTTCCGGCCGCGACCCGGCGCACCCGGGGGCGGCCTGCGAGGGGCGCCCGCTACCCCTCGGCGAGCGTGACCAGCGCGTCCACCGCGACCACCCCTTCACCCTCCCCGAGCACCAGGAGCGGGTTGACGTCGATCTCGTAGAGCCGCTCCCGCTCCTGCCAGGCGAGCCGGGCGAGCGCGGCGAGCGCGTCCACCAGCGCGGCGCGGTCCCCCGCAGGGCGGCCGCGGAATGCACGGAGGAGCTTCGCCGCCCGCAGAGAGTCCACCGCCGACTCGATCGCGGCGCGCGTCGTGGGCAGCAGCAGGATCCGGCGGTCCTCGATGAGCTCGACGAGTACCCCGCCCGCACCGACCAGCAACGCGTGACCGAAGGTGGGGGCGTAGCGCACCCCGGCGATGAATTCGGCGACGACGCCGGCCACCTGACGCTCGACGAGGAAGCGCGTCGCGCTCCCGGGCAGGCGCGCGCGCATCGTCCCGAGGGCGGCGCTCAGAGCCGATTCGTCATCGAGACCGAGTGCCACCGCACCCGCTTCGCTCTTGTGGGCGATGGACGCATCGACGCACTTGAGCACCACGGGGAAGCCGAGAGCGCGGGCGGCGTTCCCCACCTCGCCCGCGGGGACGACCCGCGACTCGGGCACCGCGATGCCGGCCCGCCCGAGAAATGCCTTGCTCTCCGCCTCGTCGAGCGTGCGTGTCCTTCCCGCGAGCTTCGGCGGCGCTTCCAGGACTCTCGCATCACGGGGAGCGCCGGCGCCGCGGCGCCGCGCCGCTCCGTAGCGGGCGGCGTCGGCGACCGCCGCCACCGCCTCCTCGAGCCCCTGCATCGGGACCAGACCGAGGCGAAGCGCCTTCGCGCGCGTCTGCGGCGCCAACGACTCCGGGAGACAACCCAGCGCCCCCCCGCGTTTCCCGTGCTTCTCGAGCGCCGCGGCCATCGTGTCCATGATCATCGCGTTGATCGCGTCGTAGGACCCGGTGCTCAGGGAATCGAGCATCGCCATCACGAATTCCGCCTCCCCGCCCGCGAGGACATCGGCCGCGAGCGCCACCATGCGGGCCTCCATCCCGCCGACCGTGATGTCGAGGGGATTGCTGCAGTTCACGTAGTCGGGGAACGCAGTGCGAAGCTGCCGCACCTGCGCCTCGTCGAGCGGAGCGAGGACGGCGCCGTAACCCTCGGCGTAGTCCGCCATCATCGCCGCGCCGCCGCCGGACACGGTCAATGCCGCAAAGCGCGGCGTCGCGAGGGGGCCCGCACGGCTCAGCAGCTTGAGCGTTTCGAGCATGCGGCCGAGCGAGTCCACCCGGATGATGCCGAGACGTTCGAAGAAGGACTGGTAGAGCGTGTCCTCGCCTGCGAGCGAGCTGGTGTGGCCGAGGGTGACTCTCGCGGCAGTCTCGGAACGGCCCGACTTGAGCGCCACGATCGGCACCCCCCGGTCCAGCGCCCGCACCGCGACTTCGCTGAAGAAGGGGGCATCGCGCACGCCTTCCAGATAGACCCCGATCGCGTTGACCCCCGGGTCGTCCAAGTGTACGTCGACGATGTCCTCTATCCCGAGCACCGCCTGGTTGCCGACGCTCACCACCGAGACGATGGGCACGTCACGCTGCTCGAGGATCAGCACCTCGGCCAGCGCGCCGCTCTGACTGACGATGGCGATGCCGGGGCCGGGGCGGCGCTCCATGCGATCGCCCGCCCACACGTGCAGGCCGATCCGGAAGTCGAGCATGCCGTAGCAGTTGGGACCGAGTACCGCCATGTCGCCGGCGGCCGCTACCAGGCGCCTCTGCAGGTCGGCACCCTCCCTCCCCTTCTCCGCGAAGCCGGCCGCGTAGCACACCGCTCCGCCCGCCCCCCGGGTGGCGAGGTCGGCCAGGACCCCGATGCTGCGCTCCGCCGACACCGCGACATAGGCGCAGTCCGGCGCCTGCGGCAGGTCGCCCACGGAGGCGAACACCGGATGTCCCTCCACCTCCGGCCGGCGCGGATTGACGTACCACATCTCGCCTTCGAAGCCGAAGTCCGCACAGTTGCGCAGCGCCGCCGCCGCCCACCCGCCGCCGATGAAGGCGACGTGGCGGGGCCGGAGCATGCGCTCGATGTTTCGCCGGCGCGCCGCCGTCCGCTGATCCCGCATGCTGCACTCCTGAGCGGCCCGGGCGGATCAGAGTGTCAGTGTAGAGGAAGAGCACAGCGAAGTGGGCCGTGAATCGGTGGCGACCAGGGCAGATTTTTGTTCTGACTGACGCGGTTGGATTTCAAGGCGGAACCTGTG
>CAYFYD010000264.1:0-6034 GCA_964347195.1 uncultured Ectothiorhodospiraceae bacterium | reverse complement strand
TATGGAGGCGCGAAGAGAGGGGCGCTCGACATGACTCCACTAAAGTGACGGGAGGTGGTGCGGGGGGTACGGGGGGTGGTGCGGGGAGGAGTGGTGTCCTGCACATTGTCCGTCATTCCCGCGGAAGCGGGAATCCATCGCCAGATTCCAGCACTTCGAGCTCCGACATTCGAGTCTTCGAGCGTCCCGGAAGGACCGGATGAGCGGCCCTTCGCTGCCATCGGGCAGGCTTGGGCCTTCGAGCGTCCGGGAGGGACGCGGGGCACTTCCAGGGTCGCGCGGCGGGCGAAGCAATGACTGAAGAGAGATACGATTTCGTGGTGGTGGGGGCCGGTTCGGCGGGCTGCGTGGTGGCGAATCGCCTCTCCGCCGATCCCGGGACCCGGGTGCTGCTGCTCGAGGCGGGACCCTCGGACTGGAGCCCGCGGGTGCGGATGCCCGCCGCCTTCACCTACGCGATGGGACACGAGCACTTCGACTGGGGCTTCGTCGCCGAACCCGAGCCCCACATGAAGGGCAGGATGATCCACCATCCCCGCGGCCGCGTGCTCGGGGGCTCTTCGTCGATCAACGCGATGGGCTTCACCCGCGGCCATCCGCGGGACTACGAGACCTGGGCCGGCAACACGCTCCCGGACTGGTCCTACGCGCACTGCCTGCCCTACTTCAAGCGCATGGAGACCTGGAGCGGCGGTGCCAGCGCCTATCGGGGCGACGGAGGGCCCCTGCACGTCACCGCCCCCGGAGTCACGCACCCCCTGAACGCCGCCTTCCTCGAGGCCTGTGACCAGAACGGCTATGGCCGCTCCGAAGACCTCAACGGCAGTTGCTGCGAGGGCTTCGGAGTCATGGACATGTCGGTGCACCGGGGCCTGCGGATGAGCGCCTCGCGCGCCTATCTCGGCACCGCCCGGGGCCGGCCCAATCTCGAGGTGCGCACCGGTTGCTGCACGACCCGCCTCCTCTTCGAGGGCCGCCGGGCGGTGGGCGTGGAGCTCCTGCACCGGGGGCGTCCCGAGCGCGTGCGCGCCGAGCGCGAGGTGGTGCTGTGCGCGGGAGCGCTCGGCTCGCCGCACCTGCTGCTGCTCTCCGGGGTGGGCGATGCGGACGCGCTGCGGCGCATCGGGGTGGACGTGGTCGCGCACCGCCCGGGCGTCGGAAAGAACTTGCAGGACCACCTCGATACCGGGGTGAAGGTGACCTGCGTGCAGCCGATATCCGACACGCCCTGCCTGCGCCTCCACCGCAAGGCCCTGATCGGGCTGCGCTGGCTGCTCTTTCGGACCGGCCCCGGCGCCACCAACCACTTCGAGGTGGGGGGCTACGTGCGCAGCCGCCCGGACCTCGCGCAGCCCGACTTCGCGGTCTGGTTCATTCCCCTGCTCGTGCACAACGACGGCTCGCGGCTCTCCCATCCCCACGGCTACCAGGCGACGGTGGTGCTGCTGCGGCCGAAGAGCCGCGGCCATGTCCGCCTGCGCTCGAAGGACCCGCAGGTTCCTCCGGAGATCTTCTGCAACTACCTGAGCGAGCCCGAGGACCTGCGCCACCTGCGCGAGGGGTTGAGGATCCTGCGGGAGATCTTCGCGCAACCCGCCTTCGACCCGTTCCGCGGCGACGAGATCCATCCGGGTGCCCACCGCACGAGCGACGACGCGCTCGACGACTTCGTTCGCGAGACCGCGAAGTCGACCCATCATCTCTCCTGCACCTGCCCGATGGGCATCGACGAGGACGCAGTGGTGGACGGGGAGGGGCGGGTGCACGAGATCGAGGCGCTGCGGGTGGTGGACGCCTCGGTCATGCCCTGCATCGCGAGCGCGCCGCTCAACGCCACCACCATCATGCTGGCGGAGAAGCTCTCGGACCGCATCGCGGGCGTTCCGCCGCTCGCTCCGATGAGGGCGGAGGCGGAGCGGGCGCTGGCTCTCGTCCGCCCCGGCGCCCACGCCGGCGCCGGGGCCGCGCTCGGAGCACCGGCATGATCGCGGACGAGGCGTGGCTCCCACCGCGCCGTGACGGGGCGGGAGCGGCGGAGCAGGGGCTTTCCGGTGCCGGGGCAGGGCCGCGTCGCGGGTGCTCGAGCAGGTGACCGGCGACCACGACGGCTTTCCGGCACCGGCGTGGGGCCGCGGCACGCGCTGCTCGGACCAGCGTGCGCTTGGGGGGCTTCCCGGCACCGGCGTGGGGCCGCGAGGACGCATTGATGGATGAAGGCGTCCACCATCCGGAAGATCCCGCCCGGGTGCGCAACATCGCGATCATCGCGCACGTCGACCACGGCAAGACGACCCTCATCGACCGCCTCCTCCAGCACTGCGGCGCGCTGGGGAGAGCGGCGGCCACCGTCGACCGGGCGCTCGACACCGGCGACCTGGAGCGCGAGCGCGGGATCACCATCCTCTCGAAGAGCACGGCGATCGAGTGGGAGGGCTGGCGCATCAACATCGTGGACACCCCGGGGCACGCCGACTTCGGAGGCGAGGTGGAGCGGGTGCTGTCGATGGTGGACTCGGTGCTCCTGCTCGTGGACGCGGTGGAAGGCCCCATGCCCCAGACCCGCTTCGTGACCGGGAAGGCGCTCGAGCGGGGGCTCGCCCCCATCGTGGCCATCAACAAGGTGGACCGCGACGGCGCCCGTGCGGACTGGGTGCTGGACCGCACCTTCGACCTTTTCGACCGGCTCGGGGCGAGCGAACGGCAGCTCGACTTCCCGGTCGTGTACACCTCCGCGCTGCACGGCTATGCGAGCCGCGAGGGGCCGGCTCTGGGCGGTGACATGCGCCCGCTTCTCGAGGTCGTCGTGGCGCACACCCCACCGCCCACGGTCGACGCCGGCGGCGCCTTCCAGATGCAGGTCAGCACGTTGGACTACTCGCCCTATGTCGGCGCGATCGGTATCGGGAGGGTGCAGCGTGGCCGGGTGCGGGCCAATACCCCGGTGCTCGTCGTGGACCGCGACGGAGGGCGGCGGCACGCGCGGGTGCTGGAGGTCATGCGTGCGCGGGGACTCGAACGACACAAAGTGCCCGAGGCCCGGGCGGGCGAGATCGTGGCGCTGAGCGGCATCGACGGGCTCCGGGTGTCCGACACCCTCTGCGACCCGGCGAAGGAGGAGGCGCTGCCGCCGCTGCGGGTCGACGAGCCCACGGTGCGCATGACCTTCGGCGTCAACACCTCGCCCTTCGCGGGCCGGGACGGGCGCTTCGTCACCGGCCGGCATCTGCGCGAGCGGCTCCGGCGCGAGCTCGTCCACAACGTCGCGCTCCGCGTCGAGGAGACCGAAGACCCGGACCGCTTCCTGGTCAGCGGCCGCGGCGAGCTGCACCTCGCGATCCTCATCGAGAACATGCGCCGCGAGGGCTACGAGCTCGCGGTCGCCCCACCCGAGGTCATCGGCAAGGTGGTGGACGGGCGCGAGTGCGAGCCCTTCGAGCAGCTCAGCGTCGACGTGGAGGAGGGGCATATCGGGACGGTGATGGAGATGCTCGGCTCCCGCCGGGGCGTGCTCGACGGCGTGCAACCGGGCGGGCAGGGCCGCACCCGGCTCGACTACGTGGTTCCGGCCCGCGCGCTCCTCGGTCTGCGAACGGAGTTCCTGAGCGCCACCTCCGGGAGCGGCCTGATGCACCACACCTTCTCGCACTACGCGCCGCGGGTGGGAGACGCGGTGTCGCGAAGGCGAAGCGGCGCCCTGGTCGCGAACGGGTCCGGCAAGGCGCTCGCGTACGCGCTGTTCAACCTGCAAGAACGCGGGAGACTGCTGATCGGCCCCGGAGCGGAGGTGTACGAGGGCATGGTGGTGGGCATCCACTCGCGCGCCAACGACCTCGCGGTGAATCCGATGAAGGCCAAGCAGCTCACCAACATCCGGGCCGCGGGCTCCGACGAGAACATTCTGTTGACCCCGCCTCTGGGGCTGACGCTCGAGAGCGCGATGGCCCTCATCGACCGCGACGAGCTGGTGGAGATCACGCCGAAGGCCATCCGGATCCGCAAGGTCCACCTCCACGAGCACGAGCGGCGCCGCGCCGCGCGCACCGCGGCGAGCCGGAGGCGGGCGAGCGCGTGAGGATCGGACTCACCGGCCTCCCCGGCAGCGGCAAGAGCACCGTGTTCTCCGCGCTGACCGGCATCGGCGCCGTCGCGGCCCACCGGCACGGGCGGGAGGGGGCGAGCATCGGCACCGTGAAAGTGCCCGACCCGCGCGTCGACGCGCTCGCCCTCATCTACCGCCCCCGCAAGGTCGTATACGCGGAGCTCTCCTTCACCGACTTCAGGGGCGACCGGGCGCCGGGTCCCGAGCGCGGCATCCTCCACGCGATGCGGGAGATGGACGCCCTGTGTCACGTGCTGCGGGCCTTCTCCGGCGCCGCGGGCGGCGCGCCGGACCCGGCCGGGGAGCTCGATACGCTCGAGACCGAGGCCCTGCTCGCCGACCTGGAGGTGATAGAGCCGCGCATCGAACGCCTGCGCAAGGAAGGAAAGAAGACCTCGGAGCTCACCCTCCTTGCGAAGGCGCGCGCCGCGCTCGAGGCGGAGACCGCGCTGCGCGGCACCCCCCTCGACGCGACCGAGCGCAAGGCCCTGTCGGGCTTCGGCCTGCTCACCCTGAAGCCGCTCCTGGTGGTACACAACGTCGATGAAGACGCAGTCGGCCAGCCGCCCCCGGCCGCTCTGCTCGCGGAAGCGGCCACGCGCGGGGCCGGGGTGGTCACCCTGTCCGCACGGGTCGAGGCGGACATCGCGCAGATGGAAGACGACGAGCAGCAGGAGTTCGTCGAGTCCCTCGGCCTCGACGAGCCTGCCCGGGACCGCTTCATCCGCGCCGCGTTCGCGCTCAACCGTCTGGTGTCGATGCTCACCGTCGGCCCGGAGGAGTGCCGGGCCTGGCCCATCCGGCGCGGCCTCTCCGCGCCGCGTGCCGCGGGAAAGATCCACTCCGACATCGAGCGCGGCTTCATCCGCGCGGAGGTGGTGCCGTGGCGGGAGCTGGTCGAGCGCGGAAGCGAGGCCCGGTGCCGCGAGGCCGGCGTGCTGCGCGTGGAGGGCAAGGACTATGTCGTCCGGGACGGGGACGTGGTGAGGTTCCGCTTCAACGTCTGAGTCCCCCCTGGACGAGATCGCCGGGGCGTTGCGCGGGATCGGGTCGCCGGGGCGTTGCGCGGGATCGGGACGTGGTGAGGTTCCGGTTCAATGTGTGAGTCCCCCCGCCTTTCCGGTCGCGGGACGGGGACGCACGGACGCAGCCCCGCTCCGCCGCCGCGACCCGCTCCGCCGCATCGGTGTCCGGCGGGCGCACATGGATTCCCGCCTCCGCTTTCGCTGGGGGCAGGCTTTGCGCGGGAATGACTCGAGACAGTAACTCCTCCTGCGGGAGGAGGATGGATTCCCGCGTGCGCGGGAATGACGGTTCAGTGCTGCTCTCCGCTGTCAGACTGGCAGATGGATTCCCGCGTGCGCGGGTGCGCGGGCCACTCCAACAACGGGAACCGCTGGAATCGGTGATCGGCCCCGCGTGCGCGGGTGCGCGGGCCACTCCGAGACGGAGGCCGCGCGCCGGGAGGATGGATTCCCGCGTGCGCGGGTGCGCGGGAATGACGGGAAGTTCGGTTGGCGCACATGGATTCCCGCTCTCCGAGTCGGGGTCGGGGTCGAGCTTCGCCGGAATGGCGGAGAAACCGACGGCGCGGCTGGCGCCTGGCTCGCGCGGCGCCAGCCGGATGGATTCCCGCGTGCGCGGGAATGACGGCGTCCTGGATCTCCACTGTGCCCGGGGGCGAGATGGATTCCCGCGTGCGCGGGAATGACGGGAGTGCGGGTTTCGGAGGAGGGAACGAGAGTGCGGGTTTCGGAGGAGGGAACGAGAGTGCGGGTTTTCGGATGCGGAACGACGGGAAGTGTGGTGTCTCGTGCGGTCCTCGTCCTTCCCGCTCCCCGATCGGGTTCGGTGGCCCGCACCCACGCCCCGTACCTCATTCCCCCCGCCCCCCCCGGGCGGGCATGCCGCCCGCCCCCCCCGTCGGCCTATCCG
>CAYFYD010000263.1:0-6076 GCA_964347195.1 uncultured Ectothiorhodospiraceae bacterium | reverse complement strand
AGTCCTTGAGGAAGGTGCGCGTCACCTCGAGCTTGAGGTGCCGGGTGCAGATTCGATTGAACTGGTTCGGCACGTAGCCTGCCCATGAAAGCAATTCCTCAAACACCTCTCCCTGCCAATGGAATCCGTCCACGTTGGCGTCGGACTTCGGCGCATCGTTAACCAAGCGGTAGGTCGGCAGCCGGGTCCACTCGCTCCGTCTGGAGTCCTCGTAGGTCTGAAACTCAATTTGGTAGAACGGGATTCCGTACTGGCGCGTCGCTCTCATGCAGTCGGCGACGAAGCGATAGGTGTCCGGATGCTCCGCCGATGTGTTGTTGAACACGATGACGTCGCCTCGTTCCCGGTCGAGGAGTTTGTTCTCGAGCAGGGTGAAGAGCAGCATGCCGCTCGAGCGCCCTCCGGAGAACTTGACGACGTGGGGCAGCGCGCTGTGCTTCTTCGACTTGTACCGGAACCGGTACTCCGTCGCCGGGTCGTGCCGAGGCGGCGGCTTGCGCAGCCCCTTTGCGAGGGTCAGTCTCGGAACGTCGCGCACGGCGAACTGGGGCATTCGCGTGGACTCCAAGGTGTGTTTACGGGTACCGCGGAGGGAGTCGCGGGCCTGCAGATGGTTCTCAGCAACCGGCGTGGGGCATTGTATCCGTGATGGCGTGATTTTGACCCCTGCGGCGGGCTCTGGGCGGAGCGTCGTGAGCCGCCGAGTCAGCGACCGGGGGTGTAAGGAACTCCGTGTTTGGGCCGACTTGGCGGGACCCGGCGGCCCACTGCCCGGTACCACCCCGGCTTTGGGGGCCGAAGAGCGCAGCGACGAGGCCTTCCAGGGTCAACGCGCTTGCACTCTCCCACCTCATCGGGCCTCTCTCCTCGATATCCGCTTCAACTCTTTGGTTTTCTCGTCAATCACACCCCCTGACACCCGGCATCCTCTGGTAAGTTCTGGAATATCTATGCGATACAATGAGTTATGCATGATCGACACGGGGGTATCCGGGGACATCCTCCGGGAGTAGATCCCGGAACTTCGACTTCACCGAGTACGAATGCGGGCGCGCCGATGGTCCTCGTTCCGAGTATGTCCGGGCACCGGGTGCCAAGCGCCCGCTCCGCGCACCGCGGCGCTTCGCCGGAGATCCCGGCGCCCGGCCCGGGCGGGGGCGCTACTCCGCCGCGTGCGGCACCTCTGCTGTCGCCGCCGGCCCGATGCGGTCCAGCCCGCCGAAGTGGGCGGCGACCTGGGGAAGGACTTCCGCCGCGAAGCGTTCGATGGAGCGCATCACCCGCCGGCCCGACATGCCGCCGAGGGCCATGAAGCAACTGAGGTGGGTGGGTCTGAGGGCTTCGGCCTGTGCGATCATCCTTTCTGCCACTTCGCCGGCGCTGCCGATGTAGGTGGTCGAGAGGATGTCTTCGAGAGTGGGCTCGCCTGCCATCGGTTGCTCTCGGAGCCAGGCGCCGTCGAGCTCGACGTAGCCGCCGCGCATCGCGGCGACGATGCGGCGAATGAAACGCATGTGGTCCGCCGCATCGCGTGCTTCCTCAGGGCGATCGGTGATGTGGACGTACTGCTGGATGGCGAAGGGCATGCGCTCGGGGTCCTTGCCGGCCGCGCGGTGGGCGGCCTCGACGGTTGCGCGGTTCTCGACCACGACCTGCAACGGCATTCCACCCGCGCTGTTCAGCGCGGTGTAGCCGCTTCGCGCCATGCGTTGCTGGGTCACCGCGTCGCGCAGCAGGCCGGCGACGAAGATCTCCGGCATGGACTGGAGAGGCCGCACGCTGCACCAAGTCTCCGGGATCCGGAGATGGCGGCCCTCGTAGACGACGGAGTCGTTCTGGAAGAACTGCTCGATCACGTCGAGGGATTCGAGGAAGTGGTCGCGGGACTCGCCGAGCTCGAGGCCGAACTTGTGGAACTCGTAGCGCTGGTAGCCGCTTCCGAGCCCGAGCACCAGCCGGCCCCCGCTCAACTGGTCGAGGACGGCGATGTCTTCCAGCATGCGCAGCGGTTCGTAGAAGGGTGTCACGACCACCGCGGTACCCAGCTTGATGTGCGAGGTCTGTCCCGCCATCCAGCTCGCCATGGTGAGCGGCGAAGGGCTCAGGCAGTAGTTGGAGAAGTGGTGCTCGGTGAACCACGCGGTGTCGAACCCCGTGTCTTCCGCGAGACGCACCTGGTCTCGCATCTCCAGGTAGATATCGCGCGACGCCTTGGCGGGATCCCGCTTCGTCAGGAGGTTGAAAAGCCCAATCTGCATGATGCGTCTCGCTCGGGCGGCCGGGGCGCTCCGGGGTGGGGGATTCTCTCACCCCGGCGAGACGGGGAGAAGCGCCCTCTCCGTCCTCTCAGGGCAGATCAGTTCGCGGGCGTCCTCGACCGCCCCAGACAGCGTAGCTCCTTGATGCAGAAGCTCTTTCTTCGCTTGGCGACGACTTCGCTAGAAACGCTCGGCGATCGACATATCCCCTTGAATCTATTGGACACGGTCAAGAGAACCAATCAGCCCTGCCGTCCTCTCCAGGGGCATTTCATGCTGCGATCCGGCCGCGCATCGCGGACTGCGGTTGACGGTGCCGGGCAGATTGGGGCGGCTCGGGAACACGAACGAGGGGGAATCGGCACGCCAATCGCGCGTGGAGGGCGCGTCGCCAACGCGACTCCGGCCAGCATGAAATGCTCCTGCCGTCCCCTCCAGGACTTTCCCACGCTGGCCGATCCTCCGCACCGGGTGGGCAGGGGCGCTCTCATGCGTGCCCTCGGGGTGTCCCGCGGACCCCGTCGATGCCGCCGATCGGCCCGAGCGCGCGCGGCGAGCGCCCTCCCGGCCCCTCGTTGCCATCAGGAACCGGAGCCTGGGATGACCCTGCCGTCCCCTCCGGGACGTTGTCGAAGCCGGCCTCGGACTGGCCGCCGGGGTCGAAGGGACCGCGGAACACCTCCGCCTTGACGGTCCGGCCCCTTGGCATCCTGGTCCTCCTCGCTCCGTCGTTCGCCTCGTCGGCCGAGGGGGCGCACCGGCCCCTCCGGTCAGGGCGCTTCAATTCGATGGTAACCGGTCCGGCATCTCGCAGATGAGCCCGTAGTGCTGCGGCTGCCGGTGGAGGGTCAGGTCGAAGATGTTGTCCTGGATCTCGGTGCAGCGATCGAGGTCGCAATCGGCAACGATGACTTCATCGCCCAAGGTCGTGCACATCGCCACGATCTCTCCGGTGGGCGCGATGATGCAGCTCTGGCCGATGAGGTCGCATCCTTCCTCGCGTCCCGCCTTTGCGACCCCCACCACCCAGGTGCCGTTCTGGTAGGCGCCGGCCTGCATGGAGAGGTGGTTGTGGAAGTTCTGGAGGTGGTCGAGCTGGGGAGCACGCGGATAGTGGACCGGCGTGTTGTAGCCGAGCAGCACGATCTCCACGCCCTGCAGACCCATGACCCGGTAGGTCTCGGGCCAGCGCCGGTCGTTGCAGATGCACATGCCGACCCGGCCATCGAAGGCGTCGAACACCGGAAACCCGAGATTCCCGGGTTCGAAGTATGCCTTCTCGAGGTGCTGGAAGGGCCAGTCCGGTTCGTGGTTCGCGTGGCCGGGCAGGTGAACCTTGCGGTACTTGCCGGCGACGCGCCCCGTCGGGTCGACCAGAATCGAGGTGTTGAAGCGCCGCTTGCGGTTGCCTTCGTGAACGAGCTCGGCGTAGCCGATAGAGAAACCGACCCCGAGCTCGCGTCCGAGCGCGAAGAGCGGCGTCGCCGCCCGGTTCGGCATCCCGGCCTCGTAGAAGGAGTCGAGCTCCGCTTCGTCCTCCATCCACCAGCGGGGAAAGAAAGTGGTGAGCGCGAGCTCGGGGAACACGACGAGGCGGGCGCCCCGAGCGTGGGCTTCGCGCATCATTTCCACCATGCGGGCGATCGCCGACTCGCGCGGCTCGTCCCGGGCGATGGGGCCCATCTGGGCGGCGGCGACGCAAATCTTCCTGCTCATGGTCTCGCCCCCTGCATCATGTCCTCTCTCGCATCCCGCATCCTATCGCGAAAGCGGCGCCCGGTAGGGACCGAGCCTCGGGTCCGGATCAGCCGGGTCGGGAGTGCAGGGGGTGCAGAGCACCGGAGACGGGGATGCGCTTGCGCAGCAGTGCGTTGCGCACCGCCCACTCCTGCTCCGGCGCCAGCGATTCGAGGAAGGCGGGTCTCCGGTCTCCGGACTGGGTCGCGACCGGCAACCCGTCACGGAACGCGATCCGGGTCGACGCGGCGGCGGGAACGCGGTCCCCGAGGGCGATGATGCCCGTCAGGTTCAGGGGATCCGCTGCGCTCACCGACACCACCGTGCCGTCCGGCGAGGCGCGGCGCACCCGCCGCAGGGTCTCGACCGCCTCGGGCAGAGCGTACTGCTCGCCGCTGAAGCCCGCGACGAAGCGGCCCCCGCGGATCTCACCGCGCGACTCGAGGCGACGCAGCGCGCGCAGGAGCTCACGCCACGGAACGCCCAAGGTCTCGCGCGCCAGGAGCGTCTTGAACACGACGCCGTAGCGACGCAGCAGCGTGTGCACGATCCCCTCCGCGTGGTCTTCGTCGAGGGCGGCGGCGCGGTTGGCGCGACGGCTCACGCAGGACCATCGACCTGCTTCCGCGATGGCGCGGAGCCGGTGCCGGGCGCCGCGGGTGAAGGCGCGCAACCCGGCAAAGGCATCCGCGCTCACCAGCCCGTGCGCAATCAGCTCTCCGATGGCGGCGGCGGCGTCCGGTCCGCGCGCGCCGGTCTCCGCGAGAATGTCGTCGAAGAAGGAAGCCCCGCGGGCTTGCAGATACGCAAGAATGCCGCGCGCACCGGGTGAGAGCGGTGATGGCGGGGCGGGCGCGTTCCCGGCCCCGGTGCCGTCACCGGCGGGAGAGAGGGGCACGGCGGGCTTCTCCCGCTCTTCGCCGGTCGCGGCCCGAGGGGGCGGGTGTGCGCCGGACGGGGCCGGGAATGCGCTCGCTCCGTTCGTCTCTCCCGCACTCGGAGCAAGCCACAGCGGGGCCAAGCGTCGTCCTTCCCGAGAGAACAACGCGATCGGAGTCGAGCGCACGGGGCCGAAAGAGCGGTTCGGAGTCTCACGAAGCGGCGGTGCGGGACGCGCCCACGACGCGCGGCCGGCGAGGCAGAGCCGGTCGAGCATGTCCGGGGTGAAGTCCGCGATGCGGGCGGGGAGGATCTCGTCCTCCCAGGCGGCGGCGGGCGCGGCGAAGCCTTCGAGCTCGGTGACGACCGCGGCGAGCGACTCCAGTCCGTGCCGCCGCTCCCCGGGGTCCACGCGCTGCCACTCGAAGAGGAAGCGGGTGAACTCCGCCCGGCTCACCGGTTCGATCTCGCGGCGGAGGCGCCCGAGGGTGTAGCGGTGAATACGGGCGAGCAGGCGGCGCTCGCACCATTCGAGCCCGCCGGCACCGGGAGTGAAGCGCCCCCGCAGTACGCTCCCTTCCGCTTCGAGCGCGGCGAGGGCCGCCTCGACCCGGGCCGGGGCGAGCCCGGTGTCGCGGGCCAGGTCGGGCACGGTGACCGGCCCGAGGCCGCCGAGCCGGGCGCGGATCAGCTCCATCCGGGCCTCCTCGGGGTCCGGCGCGCCGCGGAGCTCCGGCGGCAGGGCGAGAAGCGGGTCGCAGTGACCGGGTCCCAGCCCGGCTTCGAGCATGGCGAGGTGCTCGGCCGCGCACCAGAGCGCAGGACCCCCGCTCGATGCCCGGAATCGGGTCGCGCGTCCGGATGCGGCGAGGGCCCGGAGGTGGGCGCTCCACCCGGCACCCGCGCGGACCGAACGCCGGCCGTCTTCGATGCCGCTGCCCTCCGGCCGCCCGGTCGCCGCCTCGCCCGTAGTGGCGAAGCCGAGCACGACGAGCGCATCGTGGGCCTCATCGGGCGTCGACACCTCCGGCCACGCCTCTTCCCGGACCCGATCGATCGCGCTCGAGTCCAGGCGTCCGATGTCTGCCGCGGACTCCGGATCGAGGGAACGCCGCATGGTCACCGCCCGCGCCCGGCGCTCTTCGAGCGGCGCGTCGTCGAGGAACGCGTAGGGACGGGCGTCGAGCACTTCCGCCGCGAGC
>CAYFYD010000262.1:0-6098 GCA_964347195.1 uncultured Ectothiorhodospiraceae bacterium | reverse complement strand
GGCCAACGGCCCCCTGCTGCCCTCCGCAGCCCCCGCTTGGCTGGCCGGCCGGCCAAGCCAGCCCTGCCTGGCCCGCGGGCCCGGGCGAAGCGCCACCGGCGCTTCGCCTGTGCACCGCGAGCCCGCACACGTCTCTCCGTCCGTGCGTGCGCGATCCAGGGCGTCTCGACGCCCGCAGCTCACGCAGCTCGGCGTGACATGCGGGCCATGACCATGACCCGTGAGCTCCTGGTGCTGCGGCACGGCAAGTCCGACTGGAAGACCGGGGTGCGCGACTTCGATCGGCCGCTCGCGCCGCGCGGGCGCCGGGCGACCCGGCGCATCGGCCGCCTCCTGGCCGAGCGCCGCCTGCTCCCCGACTTCGTCGTCAGCTCGCCCGCACTGCGCGCGCGGCAGAGCGCGGAGCGCGTATGCCGCTTCGCCGGCGTCGAACGCCTGCGCATCGAATGGGAGCCCGCCATCTACGAGGCGGATCTCGACACCCTGCTCGAAGTGCTCTCGCTCGTGCCGCCCCGCGCGGCGCGGGTGATGATCGTCGGCCACAACCCGGGTTTCGACGAGCTGGTGCGCTACCTCGGCGCGGGCACGCTGGCGCAGTGGGAGGCCCTGAACCTCATGCCGACCGCGGCGCTCGCCCACCTGGAGATGCCCGATTCCTGGACGGGCTTGCGGCGGGGCGCAGGAAGCTGCCTCGATCTGGTGCGTCCGCGCGATCTCGAGTAGCGCTCGATGCTCGCGCTTCAGCCCCGGGCAAGGCGGGCAAGGGACCGGGCGAGCGCCACCCCGAGCACGAATGCGATCGTGGTGAGGGCACCGAATACCGACCAGGTATGGGACCACTCGCCGGCGCTCTTCACGATCTGCGCAAGCAGCACCGGGCCGATGAGCACGCCCAGGTTCCGGCCGGTCATGATGAAGCCGAACGCGGCCGCGGTGCGCCCGGAGGAGTGCGTCACCGCGCCCGGCGTCGCGAAGAGGCAGGCGGGCACGATGCCCGCGCTCGTCCCGTAGACGATCAGCAGCGCCAGCCCCCACCATCCCGCACCGGCGAGCGGCAGGCACCACCACGCCGCGGCCTGCGCGGCGAGACCGGCGGCCATCAGGGCGCCGAGGGAGACGCCGGCCCGGAGCGCGGCGCCCGTGACGAGGTTGAAGACCACCACGAGGACGACGGGGACCACGTATCCGGTGAGCGCGCCCGAGACATCGAGCCGATGGACCTCCACCAGGAACTGCGGCATCCAGGTCATGAAAGCGAAGTACTGGCCCGACCAGAGGCCGAAGATCAGCGCGGCAATGGCGAGCGCTCCGCGCTCCCGGCGCCCGAGCGCGGGCCGGGGGGCGAGCTTCGACGCCGGCGCCGCCGCAAGCGCGGGAAGGCGGCGCATCCGCAATGTCCAGAGCGTGAACGCGGCGCAGCCCGCCGCGCCTGTCCACCAGAGCAGGGTCCATCCGTGCAGAGCGAGCGCGAGCGGCGCGAGCGCGGTGGCGCTCAACTGCCCCACCGGTATCCACATCGCGGCGAGGCCGGCGACGAGGGGCACTTGGCGCGGTGCCGCACTGGCGCTCGCGATGACCGGCCCGCACACCGCCAGCACGGCGAAGCCGATCCCTTCGAGTCCCCGCCCGAGCAGCATCAGCCATCCGTGGGCCGGCCCTCCGAGAGGCAGGAGGGTGCCGGCGAGCATGAACCCCATCGCCGCGCATACCGGCGGCAGGGCGCCGCGGCGCTCGAGGAGACGCCCGGCGTAGAGCGACAGGAAGAGCCCGGCGAGCGCGTACACCGACATGCAGGCACCCGCCAGGGTCCGGTCGTAGCCGTAACGGTCCAGCAGCACCGGCAGCACCACCGGGAGCTTGAACTGCTGGTAGGCGGCGAAGCAGGCGAGGCCGACCCCGAACGCGATCCCCGTCACACTCCCTTGCGGTCTCACGCTCGCGCGCCCGGCCCCGATGGTCTGTCCGGAGGCGAGCTGCGCATCCGGCAATGCGCAGTTGCTCCCGGCGAAAAGGCGATGTTCGCACCTCTGTCGCCCCGGCCGCCACCACCTCCTTCCGGGTCCCAGGACCGTTTCATGCTGGCCGGAGTCGCGCCGCCGACACGCCTTCCCCGCGCGAGTTGCGCGCCGATTCCGCCTCGTTCGTGTTCGTGAGCCGCCCCGATCCGTCCAGTATCGTCAACCGGGGTCCACGATGCGCGGCCGGATCGCAGAATGAAATGCCCCCGTCGGGGTCCGGGACCCGGGGCGCGGCGCATCGGCGCCCTCGGCCCGCCGGCCCCTGCCATCGGCTACGGTTACAATCCCCGGCGAATCTCGGGAAGCGGCGCCCGGCGCGCTGAGCGCTCCGCGCGGCGGGGTACGAGCCCGGGTCGGCCGCCTCGAGCACCACGGGAGACGAGCATGGACATGAGGGGCGCGATACGCGCGGTGACGGAGGGTCGCGACCTCGCACCGGAGGAGATGCAAGCGGTCATGCGCATCATCATGACCGGAGAGGCCACCGAGGCCCAGATCGGAGGCTTCCTCATCGGCCTTCGCATGAAAGGAGAAACGGTGGCCGAGATCGCCGCCGCCGCCGAGGTGATGCGCGACCTCTCCGCCAAAGTGCAAGTGGAGCGTACCGGGCTCGTGGACGTGGTCGGCACCGGCGGCGACGCGGTGCACACCTTCAACATCTCCACCGCATCCGCCCTGGTCGCCGCCGGGGCGGGGGCCAGGGTGGCCAAGCACGGCAACCGGTCCGTATCCAGCGCCTCGGGGGCGGCCGACCTCCTCGAAGCGACGGGGGTCCGTCTCGACCTCGCGCCCGATCAGGTCGCGCAGTGCATCGAGGAGGTCCGCATCGGATTCATGTTCGCACCCCGGCACCACTCGGCCATGCGCCACGCCATCGGTCCCCGGCGGGAGATGGCGGTGCGCACCGTATTCAACCTCCTCGGCCCGCTCACCAACCCCGCGGGAGCGCCCAACCAGCTCGTCGGGGTCTTCGCGCCGGACTGGGTCCGCCCGGTCGCGGAGGTGCTCGGGCGCCTCGGCAGCGCGCACGCGCTCGTGGTGCACTCCGAGGACGGGCTGGACGAGATGAGCATCGCCGCCCCCACCCGGGTGGCGGAGCTGAAGGACGGCCGGATCACGGAGCACACGGTGGCGCCCGAGGACTTCGGGCTCGCACGCGCGGACCTCTCCACCATCACCGTCGCTTCTCCCGCCGAGAGCCTCGCCCTCGTCGAGCAGGTGCTGGCGGGACGCGACGGCCCCGCCCGGGACATCGTGTGCCTCAACGCAGGGGCCGCCATCTACGCGGCGGGGGTGGTCGCCACCCTCGAGGAGGGCGTGGCAGCAGCGCGCCGGGCGACCGGGGACGGCTCGGCCCGGAAGCGTCTCGACGCCCTCGCCGCAAAGACCCGGAGCTTCGCGGAAGCCCGCGCCTGAAGCGAGCCGCTCCGTGGACGAAAGGGGGGATCGCGGGCCGGCCGGCCGGAGTGCGGGGCGTGCGCCCACCGCCGAAGCACCGGACATCCTGAAGAGGATCCTGCGCCGCAAGGGCGAGGAGGTCGCGGAGAAGAAGGCGCGCCGGGCGGAGGCCACCGTCGCGGCGCAGGCGCGCGACGCGGCGCCGCCCCGCCCTTTCGCCGCCGCTCTGCGCGCCCCGGTCGAGGCCGGCGGCGACGCGGTCGTCGCGGAGCTCAAGCGCGCCTCGCCGAGCCAGGGCCTGCTGCGGGAGGACTTCGCGCCGGCCGCGATCGCCGCGAGCTTCGAGCGGGGCGGCGCCGCCGCCCTTTCCGTGCTCACGGACCGGGACTTCTTCCGCGGCGCCGACGAGTTCATCGCCCTCGTCAAGAGCGCCTGCCGGCTGCCGGTGCTGCGCAAGGAGTTCATCATCGACCCCTACCAGGTCCACGAGTCGCGCGCGCTCGGGGCGGACTGCGTGCTGCTCATCGCGGCCGCGCTCGAAGACGGCCCGATGCACGAGCTCGCGGCCCTCGCCCTCGATCTCGGCATGGACGTACTGGTCGAGGTGCACGACGGCGCGGAGCTGGCACGGGTGCCGCCCCTGGCCGGCCTCGTCTTCGGCGTCAACAACCGGAACCTGCGCACCTTCGAGACCACCCTCGACACGACACTCTCGCTGATGGGCCGCATCCCGGCCGACTCGCTGCTGGTGACCGAGAGCGGCATCCGCACGCCGGCGGACGTCGATCTGATGCGCCGCAACGGAGTGCGCGCCTTCCTCGTGGGGGAGGCGTTCATGCGCGCCCCCGACCCCGGAGCGGAGCTCGCACTGCTCTTCGCGCCCTTCCCCGCCCCCGGCCGGCGGTGATCGATACGCGGGGGAGGGCCCGCGGGGCCAGCATCGAGCAACCGGGCCGGAGTGACCACGGGGCCGCCGGTGGATCGGGCCAGGGCAGATCACTTCGTGGGCGTCCTCGATCGCCGCCGGACAGCGTAGCTCCTCGATGCAGAGCCTCTTTCTTCGGTTGACGACGACTTCGCTCGAAACGCTCGGCGATCCACATAACCCCTTGAATTTATTGGACACGGTCAAGAGAACCAACCAGCCCTGTGGATCGGGCGCTTCGAGGTGGACAATCGCAGTGCCTTGGGTAGCATGGCAGGTTGTCCACGGCACCTGGGTGCTCCGGGTCACCGCGAGTGCCGCACATCCTCACCCGGAGAAACGAAGAGGAGGAGAAATCCAGTGAACAAGCGATTGCGCTCACGGCTCGCCGCCCTGCTCGGTGGCATCGCGGTGGCGACGGCGGGGGCCGTCCACGCCGCCGAGGTCCCCGAGTCCGAGGATCCGATCATCATCGGCATCAACGAGTGGACCGGCCAGCACATCAGCTCCTATGTCGCCGGGCACATCCTGGAGAAGATGGGCGTCACCGAGGAGTACAAGACCGCGCCCGTGTTCCCGATGGGGACCGCGGTGGCGGACGGCAACATCACCCTCGGGCTCGAGCTCTGGGACAACAACATGGGCGATTGGTGGCCCAAGCTGCTCGAGGAAGGCAAGGTCGAGGACTTGGGCGCGGTCGGCCTCGATGCGCGGGAGGGGTGGCTCTACCCCAAGCACGTCGAAGAGCTCTGTCCCGGGCTCCCGGACTGGGAGGCGTTCCTCGGCTGCGTGGACGTCTTCTCCACCGCCGAGACTTTCCCTGACGGCCGCTTCCTCGAGTACCCCGCCGACTGGGGCGATCGGTCCACCCAGCTCATCGCGGCGCAGGGCCTGCCCTTTCAGGCGATCCCGGCCGGCAGCGAAGGCGCGCTGGTGGCGGAGTTCAAGGCCGCGGTGGACAAGGGGTCCGCGCTCGTGATGATGTTCTGGGCGCCGCACTGGCTGCTCTACGAGCACGAGTCCGGCTGGGTGGACATGCCCGAGGACCTCGTCAACCAGGGCAGCTTGCAGAAGCCGCGGGTCTTCAAGACCGGTTGGCCGGGCATGAAGGACAAGTGGCCGGTCGCCTACAAGTTCATCACCGCCTACCAGCTCGACAACAAGGTCCAGGAGTACCTCATGCTCCGCATCGACCGGGACGGCAACGATGCGGTCCAGGCGACCCGCGAGTGGGTGGAAGCGAACCAGGACTACTGGCAGCCGATGGTCGACCAGGCGATGATGTGAGGGACGCATGACGGCGGGCGCGGGAAGGATCCCCGCGTCCGGGACGGGGGGGAGCCGCGCGGCTCCACCCTGCCCTCCCGCTCCACCGCACATGCGGGGTCCGTATTGCAGATTCGGAAACGTCGCCGTCAGTCGGCACCCCGCTCCCCGCGCACGCGGGTCCGTACTTGGCGCCTCGACGGAGGGCGGCCGCGGGTCCTCCCCCTCGGGTTCCGGGGTTCATTGACCGAAGTGGATTCCCGCCCCCGATCGCGGTCGAGGGCAAGCTTTCGCGGGAATGACGGGAGGGGACGCGGGAATGACGGGAGATGGCGTGGGAATGACGTCATCTGGGCAAGACGCGTCACTCCCCGGCAGACGCCATGCCCTCCCCCGGCAGCCGGCCACCCCGCCATCCCAAGCCGCCCAGCCCCACCATAGCCCGCATTCCCCCCCGCCCACCCCCACGCCCCCCCTACGGGGCGCGCGTC
>CAYFYD010000261.1:0-6112 GCA_964347195.1 uncultured Ectothiorhodospiraceae bacterium | reverse complement strand
GCAGGGTGACATGGCCCTGGCGATTCTGGCCTAGAATGTACGCTTCGCATGATCGTCCTCGGACCAGGAGATACCTGATGGCGGCGAACCCTGCCGCGAGCAGCGAGGTGGCAGCTCCCCGAGCGCGCCATCGCATGCCGGGGGAAGGTCATTTACGGTGCGCGCCTCGCCATTCTCTCGGGGGAGACGCGCCTCCCGCGAAGGTGTTCTCGCGACCGCCGTCTTTTCCGATTCCCCCCGGAGGTCGATACCGGCGTGTGTGATGACGGGGTCGTCCGGTGCGAGGCGTTCGCGGTGTACATTGCCAGTGCGCGCCCGGCGTGAGCCCCGTGCCCGGCCGCAGACTCGTGGCGGGGTTCCTGCCCCACGCGGTGCTGGTCGCCTTCAGCGCGCTCATCCTGCTGCCCCTGCTGTGGCTGCTGCGGGTCGCGCTGACGGACAAGCTGACCGCCTACCGGATCCCGCCCGAGTGGGGACGGCTGCACCTCGTCAACTTCGTCGAGATCTTCACCGGCTACCCCTTCTTCAACTACTTCCTCAACAGTCTCGCGGTGGCCGCCGGCGCGACTCTCGTGGCGCTGCCCCTGGCCGCCGCGATGGCCTATGCCTTCGCCCGTCACAACACCGGCGGCCTGCCCCTGCGCCTGTTCGTGCTGTCGAGCCAGATGCTGCCGCCGGTCATCCTGGTGCTGCCCCTGTTCGCGCTGTTCCTCGAGGCCTCGCTGCTCAATACGCTGCCCGGTCTGGTCATCGCGCACACGACCATCAGCCTGCCCTTCCTCGCGTGGCTCCTGGTCGCCTTCTTCGAAGGCGAAGTCGCGCTTCTGGAGCAGGCGGCGCGGGTCGACGGGGCATCGAGGTGGCAGGCCTTCGTGCGCATTACGCTCCCGGTCGCGGCCCCGGGCATCCTCGCGGCCGGTCTGCTCGCCTTCATCCTGAGCTGGAACGAGTTCCTCTTCGCGCTCATCCTGAGCGGAGCGCAGACGAGTACGCTGCCGGTCGGGCTCTCGTCGTTCCAGACCCACCGCGGCGTCGACATCGCCCTGCTGTCAGCCGCTACCATCTGTGCCATGCTTCCGGTATTCCTGCTCCTGCCCTTCATGCGCAGGTATCTGATCAAGGGACTATCGCTCGGGGCGCTCAAGTGAGCTGAACCGACAGGGGGCCGGGTGCGCCGTGCGGCGATTGCCATCGTCCGCGGCCGCCCGGCCGAGACAACCAAGAGGGAGGACAAGAGTATGCGACGTATTCTCATGGCATTGGCGGTGCTCTCCCTGACCGCGGGCGCGGCCAGGGCCGAGACCATTCGAATCCTCATGGAGACGGTACCCGATACCCGCTACATCCAGGAGCTGGTCCCGCGCTTCGAGGAACAGAGCGGCATCGACGTCGAGATCGAGGCGATCAGCTACATCGACATGCATTCCAAGCTGGTGCCGCAGTTGATCTCGCCGCAGGGCAGCTACGATCTCATCGTGGTGGACTTCTACTGGGTGGGCGAGTTCACCAAGGCGGGCTGGCTCATGCCGCTCGACGACCTGGTCGAGCGCGACGGCGTCGACGTGAGCGTCTACGTGCCGAAGCTGATGGACCTCGTGGGCAGGGTCGGCGGCACGCTCTACATGCTGCCCTTCTACAACTACTCCATGGCCATCATCTATCGACAGGACCTGCTCGACGACCCCGCCGAGCAGGCGGCCTTCAAGGAGATGCACGGCATCGATCTCCGGGTGCCGGAAACCTGGGACGAGTACTGGAAGCAGGTGGCCTTCTTCACCCGGGACGACGACGGCGACGGCGAGCGCGACCTCTTCGGAACGGTGATCCAGGGCCAGCGCGGCGACTGCATCTCCATGCAGTGGGCCAACTATCTGTACTCCCAGGGCGGGCGCTATCACGACGAGAGCTGGAACCCCCTGCTCGACAGCGAAGAGGCCATCCGCGCCATGGAGCTCTACCGCGAGGCGGTCGAGAATTACAGCCCGGCCGGCTCGGAGTCCTTCTGCTTCGACGAGGCCTCCAACGTGATGGCCCAGGGCAAGGCATACAGCTTCGTCACCTTCAACATCCTGTATGCCGGCTTCGAGGACCCCGAGTCGTCGGCGGTAGCCGGCAAGGTGGGGATCGCACCCCCTCCCGGCGGCGGCCGGCACGGCGGCTGGGGATGGGCCATTCCCAACTCGAGCCCGAACAAGGAGGCGGCCTGGTCCTTCATCAAGTGGGCGGAGTCGCCGGAGATCGCCAAGGAGCGGGCGCTCCTGGGCGGTGCGCCGACCCAGGCCCCCATCTTCACCGACCCGGAAGTGGTGGCGGCGCGTCCCTACTACCCGATCCTGGGTGAGATCCTGGCCGGCACGCAGGACTTCCCGGTCTTCACCTATACCACCGAGTTCGTGGAGGAAGTCGGCCGCGAGCTGAACCTGGCCGCCACGGGGCAGAAGTCCGTCCCCGAGGCCATGGCCGCGGCGCAGAAGGAGCTGCGCGCGCTCCTGGTGAAGGACGGCAAGATCTCCGAGTAAGCTCGGAGCTTCGGCGGTTGACCACATCGCGGTGAGCGCGGCCGACACGCTCACTCTCGCCCGGCGAGACCGGCGCTTCGGGTATCTGCTCACGGCGCCGGGTCTCGCCGCGCTCATGCTGGTCATCACCTTCCCGCTGGTCTTCGCCCTCTTCACCAGCTTCTACGACTACACCCTGCTCAACCCTCGTCACGACACCTTCGTCGGCGGGGAGAACTATCAGGAGGCATGGGACGAGGAGTATCTGGCGGGATCGCTGTGGGTCACCGTGAAGTTCGTCCTCGCCTCGGTGATCATCGAGCTCGTGATCGGCTTCTCGGTGGCCCTCGCGCTCAACGCCGTCAACCGCTTCAAGACCGTCTACTACCTGATCCTGCTCGCTCCCCTCCTCATCAACCCGGTGGTCGTGGGGCTGCTGTGGCGCATGCTGCTCCACGCCGAGCTCGGCATCGTCAACTACGCCATCGGCCTCCTCGGCCTCGCCCCGGTCAACTGGCTGGGCGACGTCAGGGTCGCGTTCTGGACCGTCGTTCTGGTCGACATCTGGCACCAGGTGTCCTTCATGGCGATCCTGCTGCTCGCAGGTCTCGCCGCCCTGCCGCGCGAGCCCTACGAGGCGGCGCGGATGGACGGCGCCTCGGCGTTGCGCTGCTTCGTGCACATAACGCTGCCCCTGATGCGTCCGGTCATCATGGTCGCCCTGTTGCTGCGCCTCATCTTCGCGATCAAGACCTTCGACATCATCTTCATCATGACCAAGGGCGGTCCCGGCACCTCGACCGATCTGATCAGCTACTTCATCTACCGGGCCGCGTTCTTCAGTCTCGACATCGGGCGCGCGTCGGCGATGTCGGTGGGCCTCTTCGCGATCGTCCTGTTGCTGACCGCCTATCTCTACCGTTACATGCGCTCGCTCAGGTAGCCCCGTGACCCGCGAGACCTCCGACGGGACGATGAAGCCCCCCCCTCCGCCCGACCTGCCGGCTCCGGCCGTATCGCGCTGAGGTCTGCCGGTGGCGGAGATCAGCCTCGAGGGCGTCACCAAGGTCTACGGGCAGGACGTCGTCGCGGTGGACGACATCGACCTCGGGATCCGGGACGGCGAGTTCATGGTGCTCCTCGGACCTTCGGGCTGCGGCAAGTCGACCACGCTGCGCATGATCGCGGGACTGGAGGAGATCACTTCCGGTGAGCTCCGGATCGGCGGCCGCCTGATGAACCATGTCGATCCGGCGGAGCGGGACCTCGCCATCGTCTTTCAGAACTACGCGCTCTACCCCCACATGACGGTCGCCGGCAACCTCGCCTTCGGTCTCAGGCTGCGCAAGGTCTACGGGGCCGAGATCACACGCCGCATCCACGAGACGGCGGCCACGCTGGGGATCGGGGGCCTGCTCGAACGACGGCCCCGGGAGCTGAGCGGCGGCCAGCAGCAGCGGGTCGCGCTGGGCCGGGCCCTGGTGCGCGACCCCGTCGCGTTCCTCTTCGACGAGCCGCTGTCCAACCTGGACGCGAAGCTGCGCGCCGCGATGCGCACCGAGCTCATCAAGATCCACCGGGAGCTCGGACGGACCATCGTCCACGTCACGCACGACCAGGTAGAGGCCATGACCATGGGCGAACGCATCTGCATCATGCGCGACGGCCGGGTCATCCAGACCGGCCCGCCCCTCGAGGTCTACCACCGCCCGGTGGACACCTTCGTGGCGGGGTTCCTCGCGAGCCCGCCGATGAACCTGCTCGAGGCCCGGGTGGTCGGGGGGGACGGCGCCGCCGCCGCGGTCGAGCGGTCCTCGCTCCGGGTCCCGGTTCCCGCCGGGCGGCGCGCGGCTCTGGCCCCCTACCGGGGGTCGAAGATCGTCTTCGGGATCCGCCCGGAGGACCTCTACACCGAAGCCTCCGCGCGAAGCCACGCCCCCATCGACGTCCAGGTCGTGGCGGTCGAAGCGCTGGGCCCGGAGGTAGTGCTGGTCGCAGCGCTCCGGGACGGAAAGGAGATCTCGGCCCGCCTCGGCCGAGAGTTCAGTGCACCGATCGGCTCCGAGCTCCGACTCTACGCCGACCTGGAGCGGGCGCACTTCTTCGATCCGGGAAGCGGACGGGCCGTGGCCACCGACTGACGGACGGATCCGGCATCAGGCCCGCGTGCTCACGCCGGCGGCAACGCCGCGACCCGCGGGTAAAGGGTCCTGAGCCGCTCGTAGAGGTCGCGGTAGACGGCATAGGCTTCGCGGAAGGCCGGCAGGTTCCCGGCCCGGGGCTCGAAGACGCGCTCGGGCCGGACGTAGCGCGCGATCGCGCTCCAGTCGTCGAGCACACCGGTGCCCATGCCGGCGACGAAGGCCGCACCGAGGCTCGATCCCGGGTGGTGCAGGAGGCGTTCCACCGGCCGCTCCAGGACGTCGGCGGTGATCCGGAGCCAGAGATCGCTCGCCGCGCCCCCGTCGCAGGCGAGCACCCGGCGCGGGGCGAGCCCCATCTCGGAGAACACGTCGAGGTGGTGGCGGAAGCCGAAGGCGACCGCCTCCAGCGCGGCCCGCCACAGATGGGGCAGGCCGTGGTGGAGTCCCAGTCCCACCACGCTGCCGCGGGCCTGCGGATCGTGCAGCGGTGTCTTCTCTCCCAGGAAGTAGGGCAGCAGCACGACCCCGCCCGCTCCCGCCGGCAGCTCCTCGGCCCGGCGGTCGAGAAGCGCGTGGACCTTGATTCCGGCCGCCTGCGCCGCCGCGGCCTCCGCCCCGGCCAGGTGCCGGACGATCCACTCGAGCACGCTGCCGCTCGCGGCCATGCAGCCGTTGCTGAAGTAGAGCCCCGGCACGATGTGCAGGTCGATGAACATGCGCGGGTCGGTCACCGGCTCGCGGCAGGAGAGCAGGATGTCACCCGCGCCGCCGAGCTTGACCACGAGGTCGCCGTCCTGCGAAGCACCGGCCACGAAGGCCGAGGCGATGTGGTCGGCACAGCCGGCGACGACCGGGGTACCGGCGGCCAGGCCCGTCTCCGCGGCCGCCCGTGGCGTCACCTCGCCCGCGAGCTCGTGGGAGAGGCGAAGCGGCGGAAGCTGGTCGGGCGTGATCCCGCCGAGCCGGACCAGCTCCTCGTCCAGGTCGCCGCGGCCCAAGTCCATGAATCCCGCCTCCAGCGCCCAGTTCCGCTCCACCGAGAGCGACCCGGTGAGCCGTGCGGTGACGTAGTCGTAGGAGCCGAGCACGCTCTTCGCCGCGCTCATGCGCCCGGGCTCGTGTCGTGCGAGCCAGCGCAGCTTGGGCGCCACGCTCTGCTGGTTGATGCTGCCGCCGGTGCGGGCGAAGAAGTCCTCCGGGTCGATGGCCTGCTTCAGCTCCTCGATCTCGTCCACCGCCCGCGCGTCGTTCTGCTGAATGGAGTGGCGCAGGGGCCGGTGCTCGCGGTCGAGGAGAATGGTCGTGGGGACCATGCCGGTCGCCCCTACCCCGGCGACGTCCGAGGCGCCCGCTCCGGCCGCGATCAGCAGCTCCGGCACGAGCGCACGGACGTTGGACCACCACTGCGCAGGGTCCTCCTCCGCCCAGTTGGGGTGCCGGGAGACGAGCTCGCTGGTACGCGAGGCGGTC
>CAYFYD010000260.1:0-6112 GCA_964347195.1 uncultured Ectothiorhodospiraceae bacterium | reverse complement strand
CGCCTGATTCCAGTACTTCGAACCCCGCAACTCGACTTCTGAATGGTCCTGGGGCCTCCCCCACCCCCCGCCCCCCCGGGTCGGCCGGGGAGGTATGCTTTCGAGCGCTCGACCCCGGCATCGATCGGGGTCTCCCGGCGCGGCGGATGACGGCAATGGAGCGCACTTCGTGAAGATCACGGGAATCGACTGTCACGTCCTCGTCGCGGACGATTTCGACCCCGGACTGACCTCGTCGGCGCAGGACAGCCTCCTCGTAGTCGTCAGGACCGACGAAGGACTGGAAGGCTACGGCGAGAGCGACCTCAACCCCTGGATCGGGCGAGCCTGCATCGAAGCGCCCGGAACCCACACCATGGGACTGGGCATGTCGGAGCTCCTCCGGGGCAGGGACCCCCGGGACGTCGAAGCGCTCTGGGACCTCCTCTACACCATGACCGCCATGAACGGCCGGCGCGGGGCGGTCATCCACGCCCTCGGCGCGGTCGAAATGGCGCTCCGGGACCTCTGCGGAAAGATCGCCGGGGAGCCGCTCTGGAAGCTCCTCGGCGAGAGGCGACCCACGCCGCTCGTGCCCTACGCTTCCCTGCAACCTGCGGGCAGCACCTTCGAGGACTACCGGGATGCGCTCTGCGCCTCGGCCGAGAACGCAAAGGCGCTCGGCTTTCGTGCCGTCAAGGCCGAGTGCACCATGGCCGGACCCTACGCCCACGACGGCATGAACGAGAGCTACGACCGCCACACCCAGGTGGTGGCGGCGGTGCGCGAGACGCTCGGCCCGGACATCACGCTGATGGTGGACGTGCAGTACCTCTGGCGTGACGCCGAGACCGCGTGGTCGGTGCTGCGGGAGTGGGAGGAGTTCGACCTCTATTTCCTGGAAACGCCGATCTGGCCGGACTTCCTGGACGAACACGCCAAGCTGGCGGAGCGGGTGCCGTTCCGGATCGCATCGGGGGAGTGGCTCGCGACGCGCTGGGAGTTCCGGGACCTGATCGAGCGGGGAAAGGTCGGGGTAGTGCAGCCCGACGTCGGGCGCATCGGCGGGGTGGGCGAGGCGCGCGCGGTCTGCGCGATGGCCGCGGAGAGGGGCCTGCCGGTGGTGCCACACTGCTGGAAGACCGGGGTGTCCCTTTCCGCCACCGCACACCTCGCCTTCGCGACGCCCGGGATCGCCTTCGTCGAGTACCTTCCGCCGCAGCTTTGCATCGAGAAGCTCCGCCGGGAGCTGGCGACGGAGGACCTCGTCATCGAAGGCGGTGAGATCCTCGCCCCCACCCGGCCGGGGCTCGGCGTGGAAATCAACTGGGACGCGGTGCGCGCGTATGCGCAACCCTGAGGCGGACCGGAGCGCCCCGACCGCGGGCGGCGATCCGCCGCTCCTCCGGATCCGCGGGCTGGGGGTCCGGTTCCGGGACTTCGAGGCCATCCGCCCCCTCGACCTGGACGTCCTGAACGGGGAGTTCCTCACCATCCTCGGCCCTTCGGGGTCCGGGAAGACCACGCTCCTGCGGGCCATCGCGGGGTTTCAGCCCCCCACCGCGGGGCGGATCGAGTTCGACGGACGGGACATCGCGGACCTCCCGATCAATCGCCGCCCCTTCAACACCGTGTTTCAGGACTACGCGCTCTTTCCCCACATGACCGTGCGGCAGAACGTGGCGTTCGGCCTGCGGGTGCGGGGCGTCGGGCGCGCCGAGCGCGACGCCCGCGTCGACACCGCCCTCGCGATCGTCGAGCTGGAAGCCCTCGGGACCCGCTTCCCGGCACAACTGAGCGGCGGCCAGCAGCAGCGCACCGCGCTGGCGCGGGCCATGATCTGCGAGCCGCGCCTCATCCTGCTCGACGAACCGCTCGCCGCGCTCGACGCCGCGCTCCGCCGGCAGATGCAGAAGTTCCTGAAGTCGGTCCAGCGCCGGAGCGGCATCACCTTCCTCTTCGTCACCCACGACCAGTCCGAGGCGATCACCATGTCGGACCGGATCTGCGTGATGCGCTCCGGGAGCATCGAGCAGATCGGCGCCCCGCGGACCCTCTACTATCGGCCGCGCAGCCGCTTCGTCGCCGCCTTCTTCGGAGCGAGCAACCTCCTCGAGCCCTGCCGGATCGAGGACTTCCGGGAGGAGGTCACCACGGTGTCGACTCCCTTCGGCACGATGGAGGTTCGAGGTCCTCCGCCGCAGGTCCGCGAAGGGCTCGCGCTCGCGGTCCGCCCCGAGGCATTCACCCCGGTCTCCGGCGGCCACCCCAACCGGATCGAGTGCGAGGTGCGGTCGGTCTCCTTCGTGGGCTCGGAGACGATCACCGAGCTGAAACACCCCCGGGCGCCCCAGACCCTCACCATGAAGGTGCGCAGCGACCCCGCCGCCCGGCCGCCGGCGATCGGCGCGCGCATGCACATCGGATTCGATCCCGGTGAATGCGCGCTCGTCACCGGAACGCGGCCGTGACCGGCGGGAGAGGGCCGGCGGCGTCCGCTCCCGCCCTGCTCGGGCTCTGGGGCATCTGCCTCCTCTTCATCCTGATCCCGCTCGCCAGCTTCCTCGCCTACGGCTTCCTCCCGGTCGTCGACAACAGCATCGTGTACCGGCCGACCCTGGACAACTTCCTCGATCTCCTGTCCAACTCGTCCTACCGCACGACCTTCCTTCGCACGATGCGGATGGCGCTCGAGGTATCCGCGCTCAACTTCGTGCTCGGCTACGCCACCGCCTACTTCATCTGGAGGCGGCCCCCCGCGTGGCGGAACCTCCTCGTCGTCGCCCTCGCGATCCCGCTCCTGATGAGCTACATCATCAAGATCTACGCGATGCGCGGCGTGCTCGGCACGAACGGCCTGCTCAACAGCGCGCTGCTCGCCCTCGGTATCGTCGACGAGCCGGTGAGCGCGCTGCTCTTCAACCTGACCGCGGTGCGGATAACGCTCTCCGTCGTGCTCCTGCCCTTCATGGTGCTGCCGATCTACGTCGCGCTCGAGCGCATTCCCGCTTCGCTCCTGCATGCCGCCGGCGACCTGGGGGCGAGTGAAGTCCAGACCTTCCGGTGGGTGATCCTGCCGCTCAGCCTGCCGGGGGCGATCGTCGGCGCGATGTTCACCTTCGTCCTCGCGTCCGGCGACTTCCTCGCGCCGGAGCTGGTCGGTGGCATCGAGGGGTTCACGTACGGAAGGCTGGTGTTCAGCCAGTTCGGCCTCGCCTTCAACTGGCCCCTCGGCGCCGCGCTCTCGGTCCTGCTGATGGTGGTCGCCCTGGCGGTGATCTACGCCGCCCGGCGCCTCGCCAATCCGCGCTGGCAGCAATGAAGCGCAACCGCCTGCTCGACATTCCCCTCGCGGCGGTCGCGGGGTTCGTGTACGTGTCGCTCTACCTGCCGATCCTGCTCGTGTTCCTGCTCTCCTTCTTCTCGATGCGGCGCGGCAAGGTGAGCTGGGACACCTTCTCGCTGTCCTGGTATGCGAGGCTCTTCGAGAACGACGCGTTGGGGAGCGCGCTCTGGAACTCCCTTCTCGTCGGCACTCTGGCGGTCGCGGCCGCCGCGCTCTTCGCCACCTCGGCCGCGCTCTTCGTGAAGACGCGGCCGGGCACCCGGTCGGCGACGACGCTCGAGTACGTGATCTTCCTTCCCTTTCTGCTGCCGCCCATCATCACCGGCCTCTCGCTCCTCATCTACTTCCGGGAAGCGGGCGTCAACCGCGGCATCTTCACGATAGTCGTCGGGCACGCGCTCTTCGTCTCGGCGATCATCTACCGGATCGTGCTCACCCGGCTGAATGCGCTCAGCCGCAATCTCGTCGAAGCCGCCCAGGACCTGGGGGCGAGTCGTTTCCAGACCTTTCGCTTCGTCATCCTGCCGAACCTGCGCATGCCGCTCCTGACCGGCGGCCTCCTCGCGTTCGCCCTGTCCTTCGACGAGACCATGATCACCCTGTTTCTCAGCGGCACGGACGCGACGCTGCCGGTGCGCCTCTATGCGATGATGAGAGTCGGCTTCACTCCGGCGATCAACGCGCTCGTCACCCTCATCCTCGCCTTCTCGATCGTACTGACGGTGGTCGTGGCCCTCGCGTGGCGGAGGACTGCCGAGCCCGGCGGAGGGGGGGCCGGCGCGTACCCACCCGGAGACACCACGAGATGAACCGCTTCGAAGGACAGGTGGCGCTCGTCACCGGTGCCGCCCGCGGCATCGGTCTGGCGATCGCCGTGCGCCTCCTCGAGGAAGGCGCGACGGTCGTTCTCGCCGACGTGGACGGCGAGGAGCTGGCCCACGCCGCCGAGCGCCTGCCGGCCGGGAGTGCGGCACGCGGGATCCCCGCCGAGCTCGACATCACCGACGGAGGCGCCTGCCGGCGCGTCATCGGCGAGATCGGCGAACGCCATGCCCGCCTCGATGTGCTCGTCAACAACGCGGCGGTCCTCGACTCGAGTCCGATCGGAGAGCTCACCATCGAGCGCTTCCGGGAGGTGACGCGCGTCAACCTCGACGGGGCGCTCGTGTGCACCCTCGCCGCCATCCCGCTCATGGCGCGAACGGGGGGGCGAATTCTGATGACCGCGAGCATCATGGGTCTGGTCGGCTCGCCCGACTCGCTCCCCTACAGCAGCGCCAAGGGGGGCATCGTGAACATGGTGCGCGCGCTGGCCTGCGACCTCGCGCCGAGGGGCATCACCGTGAACGCCATCGCCCCGGGCTTCATCGACACCCGGATGGCCCGGGCCCCCGACGGCAGCCACGAGCACGAGACCGAGTACTTCAAGACGGTGTATCTCGGCTACCGGAAGATTCCGCTCGGGCGAGCCGGAGACCCGGAGGACCTCGCCGGCCCCGCGGCCTTTCTCGTGTCGCCGGACGCCGCCTACGTCACCGGCCAGATCCTCGCGGTCGACGGCGGCGTCACCGCGACCTTCTGAGCCGGGCGCCGGCGCGGCGTTCCACCCGCGGCATCACTTCCTCCGCGAAGAGGCGTATCACGTCCTCGACGGACTCTCCTTCGACGCAGTGGGGGCGGATGGTGATGCTGCCCACCTCCGGGCGCAGCACCTCCGCGAGCTGCCGGGCCACACCCTCCGCGTCGCCCGCGAGCACGGTGGATTCGAGCAGCGCGTCGGGCACGAAGGCCGCCGCCTCCCCCGCCCGGGCCCCGTCCCCGCTCTGCGCCACCTTCCGGAACGCATCGGGCATCTCGACCCCGAGCGTGTGCAGGTAGTCCCAATGCGGATACTGGCCGATGAGGCGCGCCGCCATGCGCCGGCGCATCACCGAGAGGGCAGCGTCCCGATCCGTGGAGATGCACGCCTCCACCCGGAGTCCGAAATCGAAGTCGGCCATCGTGCGTCCCGATCTCGCGAGCCCGCGCCCTGTCCGGTCGAGATAGAAGGCGAGCATCCTCGAATGCACCGTGTTCGCGATGAGCACGCCGTCCGCGATCTCGCCCGCGAGCGCCGACACCTGAGCGCCGTGAGTGGCGAAGTAGATCGGAATCCGCTCGCGCGGAGGCGCAAAGGTGAGCCGGCCGTTGGCAAGGGACGCGACCTTTCCCTCGCTGTCCACCCGCTCGCCGCGCAGCAGCGCGCGCACCATGGCGACCGTCTCCCGCAACGCGGCGATCGGCCGGGGACGCCCGATGCCGAGCTCCCGGAACCCCTGCCCCCCTACCCCGAGGCCGAGGCGGGCGCGTCCCCCGCACAGTTCGTCGAAGGTCGCAATGGCCGCGGCGGTGATCGCGGGGTGGCGAGTGTAGGGGTCCGTGACGCCGGGGCCGAGGAGGATGCGCTCGGTGTGCGCGGCGATGCTCGCGAGGCCGAGGTAGCACTCCCGCCCGAAGCGCACGTCCGTGTACCACAGGCAACGGTACCCGAGCGCCTCGCAGAGACGGCCGAGGCGTCCGAGCTCGTCGAGCGAGTAGTCGGCGAAGAGCAGCACTCCGAGGTCGGGCCGCATCTCCCGCCCCCGCCCCGTCGTGCGCTCAGCCGCCCTCGGGCGCGGCCCCGCGCTCAACCGCCCTAGTCCGCCGAGTCCGGATCGCGCTGCGCCCCACCCGGCCGCGCGTACTCCGGTGCCCCGCCGATCACCCAGTCCTCCCGGGTGTGGCCGTCGAAGAGGACGTTGACCGCCT
>CAYFYD010000259.1:0-6144 GCA_964347195.1 uncultured Ectothiorhodospiraceae bacterium | reverse complement strand
AGAAGACGGCTTGCGGCTCAGGGTGAAGTCAGGCGCCAAAATGAGAATTGCTGCGCGGCAACGCGCATCATGGAGCAGTCGGGCATGGCCTGTGATACTCGACTTTCAGCCATCTCCCGTCATTCCCGCGCCATCTCCCGTCATTCCCGCGGATGCGGGAATCCATTTCGGCCGAAGAATTCCGGAACTCGAATGTGAGTTTCGCTAGAGCTGTCCGGAGTCGTCCCAGTGCTCGAGCCAGCGCCGGTACTGCGCCCGCTCGTAGCGCTCGAGCGTGAAGGCCCAAGCGTGGTCGGGGAGCGGGTCGCCGAGCACGTGGGCGGCGAGCAGCTCGGCCGCCCCCATCGCGGCCATGATGCCGAATCCGGAGAAGGCGGCGTGAATGAACGCCCCCTCCACCGGCAGCGGACCCATGAGGGGGCGGTTCTCGCGCGTCTTCGTGTAGTAGCCGCCGTCGACCCACGGGCGCGGCAGCGCACCGAAATACGACGCGAGACCGGGCAGCATCGCGCTCATGCCGCGCACCACGACCTCGGGCAGGTGGGGGTCCCACTCGAGGGGAAAGGTGGGAGGGACGGGCGCGCAGTCGTAGGTCCAGTACAGGATGAGGCTCTTTCCCGCTCCCAGGGGACGGCCGTGCGCGCCGGGAGGGAACTCCTCCAGCAGGTAGCGGGTCTCCTCTTCTTCCGCGAGCACGCCGCGCTCCTCCTCCGACCAGGGCAGGGTCACCGGGTCCGTCCAGATGAAGAGGGGCGCGTCGCGCGGCACCACCGCGTTGCGGTCCTCGAAGGTCACCTTGATGTGGCGCTCGGAGAAGATGGGAAGATCCAGCCCGAGCAGCGCCCCGAACGCGTTGACGAGGGGTCCCGCCGCCGCCACGAGCCGGCCGGTGCCTATCGTCGCGGTCCCCTCGGCGGAGACCACCGATACCGAGCGGATCCGGCCTCCGGTGGCGTCGACGCGGGCGATGCAGCCCCGCACGAGGCGCGTGCCCGCGGCCCGGGCCCGCTCGAGCAGGTACTGGCCGAGCTGCTGGGCACTGAGCCAACCGCAGCGCCGCGCATGCAGGACCACCGCGGTGTCCGCGCTCAGCCACGGGAAGAGGCGCGCCACCGCCGCGCGGCCGGTGACGAGGTCGGCTCCGTCCGGCTGTCCTTCGAAGCCGCTCGCGGGCGCCGGCCGGTAGTCGCGGGCCCCGCCCTCGTGCATGCGCACCGGTCCCGCCCCGAGGCCCGCCGCCTCCTCCCCCGCCCGGCGGAAGCGCTCCGCCTCCTCTTCCCGCGCCGAGGCGTAGAGGTAGCCGCGACGGTTCATGAGAAAGCGGTTCCCGCTCTCGCGCGCCAGCTCCTCGAGGCGATCGATGCTGCGGTTCATGAGCCGCACCATTGCATCGCCCGGCCCCGGCCACCAGTTGCGGTAGCACTCGGTGGACTTGTCGCTGGTGAGAGTGAAGGGAGGCCGCTCGTCCACGAGCAGAACCCCGCGCTGCCCGCGGACCACGCTGAGCTCGTAGGCGGCGGCGATGCCGGCGATGCCGGCCCCGCAGATGACCATTTCCGCCGTCTTCACCGCCAGGGTTGTCGTGTTCCGGAGACCGGAGTCTCCAGGCATTCAGAGCCGCTCTTACGTGTATGGGTCGTCGCGGCGCACCTCGCAGCCGAGCTCCGCCGCCTCGTCGAGCAGCCACTCCCACATCGCGAGGCCGAAGCTCCGGAACACGTAGAGGTCCAGACTCGCCTCGGCGCGACAGTAGAGCACGACGTTGAAGGGCCCGAGCCGGGTGGACGCGCAATCGCCCTTCTCCAGCCCGTCGACATCCAGTGGGCAGCCCTTGGCGAGCAGCTCCCGCGCCATCGGACCGCTGACTCGAAGCACGGTGCGGGCGTGACCGAGATCGGTGACCGTCGCATCGGGCACAGCGGCGAGCTCGCGCACTTCGCGGGCGCTCATCTCCGCGTCCCGGACCACGAGCCACCACTGATCCGCGCCGGTCCAGAGGAGGTCCCCGTGTTCGCCCGACACGCCCCGGCGGGGTTGCGCGGCATCCCCCGCCCCGATACGGGCGAGCACTCCCGCGAGCGACCCGGGGTCCGCGACCCCGTTCAACTGGACGAGGGCGGCCGGGCGGCACTCCTCGAGCGTCACGCCCGGCTCGCCCGAATCGCCGGCGCCGTGCCGGCCCGCCTCCACGTGGCCGTCGAGGGCGGAGCGCCGTGCGCAGGCGGGGCGCTCCGCGCTCATTCGCCGTCCCTCCTCCACCTCATCCTTCGCTCGTTTCTCATCGCATCAGGGTCGTTCTTGGTCCGCGGCGGCCCGGACCGGGAATCGGGGAGCCTTCCCGCCCGCTTCACCCGCCGCACCGCCGTACACTCATCCGCGCGCCCTCTCGCCCGCGGGATCGATGAACACCGGGTGGACCACTTCGACCGGCACGTTCTGTCCTTCGAGCGGGGAGCACGCGTAGAGGATCTCCCCTCGGTAGCGGTCCGCGTCCTCGAGGAGGGCGAGCGCGATGTGCCGGCCGAGGTTCGGGCTGTAGCAGTTGGCGGTCACGTGCCCCAGCATGCGCACCGGCCGCGGGCGGGCCGGGTTGACGACGAGCTGGGCGCCCCGCGGGATGCGCCGGCCGTCCACCGAGCGAAGCCCCACGAAGCCGTGCCGGTTCTCCTTGGCGAGCCCCGGCCGCTCGAGGGAGCGCTTCCCGATGAAATCCGAGTCGGGACGCTGGAGGCGCTCGAAGCCGAAGTCGGAGGGCACGGTGCGCCCGTCCAGCTCCCCGGCGACGACGTGTCCCTTCTCGATGCGCAGCACCCCGAGCGCCTCGGTGCCGTAGGGCATGATGTCCCAGGGCGCGCCCGCTTCGAGCAGCGCCTCCCATACCGTGAGTCCGAAGTCGGCCGGGGTGTGCACCTCGTAGGCGAGCTCGCCCGAGAAGGTCATGCGCAGGATGCGCACCGGTGCGCCCGCGATGCGCGCCTCGAGGTAGCCCATGAAGGGCAGCGCCCCGTTACCGACGTCCGTCCCCTCGCAGGCGGCGGCGAGCACCCGGCGGCTGTTCGGGCCCGAGAGCGCCACCCCCGCCCACTGATCGCTGATCGAGGTCAGGTGCACGTGCAGCTCCGGCCAGACCGTCTGCGCGTAGTACTCCAGGTGCGTCATCACCGGCCCCGCGTTGCCGGTGGTGGTGGTCATGTAGTACTCGTCCTCGGCGACGCGGGTGGTGGTGCCGTCGTCGAAGATGAACCCGTCCTCGCGCAGCATGAACCCGTAGCGCAGCCGGCCGACCCGGAGCTTCTTCCAGCGGTTGATGTAGACGCGCTCGAGGAACTCCCCCGCGTCGCGCCCCTGCACCGCGATCTTGCCGAGGGTGGACACATCGACGACGCCGGCGCTGCGCCGCACCGCGAGGACTTCGCGGTTGATGGAGTCCATGACCGACTCGCCGGGGCGGGGGTAGTACTGGGGACGCAGCCACTGGTCGGCAGTGATGAAGGGGGCGCCGGCCCGCGCGTGCCAGTCGTGCATGGGGGTGCGCCGGATGGGCGCGAACTCCGTTCCGACCTCTCGTCCCGCGATCGCTCCCAGGCTCACCGGGGCGTAAGGGGGGCGGAAGGTGGTGGTGCCGACTTCCGGGATCGGAAGCCCGAGCTGGGCGGCGAGGATCGCCAAGCCGTTCACGTTGCTGGTCCGGCCCTGGTCGGTGCCCATGCCGAGCGTCGTGTAGCGCTTGAGGTGTTCCACCGAGTCGTAGCCCTCGCGCGCCGCCAGGGCCACGTCCTCCGCGGTGACGTCGTTCTGGAAGTCCACGAAACGCCTGGCGCGGCGGCCCTCGGGCAGCGGCACCGCCCACAGCGCCATGACCGGGCTCTCGCGCCACTCGTCCGCGGGCGGCGCGGGCGATGACGGGACCGTGCCGTCGCCCGCGCCCGCCGCCTCGGCGGCGGCGGCCCCGGCCCGCGCGCCCTCCGCGAGGCACTCGGCAAGCCCGAAGGTGCCGCGCGCGGCGCCGGCGGAGCGCTCCTGCTGGCGGGAGGGTCCGGGGACGAAGGCCGCGATGCCCTCGTCGTACTCGATTTGACCCTGGGACTGCGAGAACAGATGCACGGCGGGACTGTAGCCGCCGGAGACGCAGAGCAGGTCGCATTCGAGCCAGCGCACATCGCTGACCGCGGCGCGCTCGGGATGGTAGCGGGCGACGCGGACCGACTCGAGCGTCTTCCCCCCTCGGGCCTCGACCACCACCTGACCCCGGCGCACCTCGATGCCCGAAGCCTCGACCGCGGCGGTGGCGTCCGGGCCGGCGCCCCCGGCCCTCGCATCGACGAGCGCGCGCACCTCGACCCCCTGTTCGTGCAGGGCGAGCGCACTGCGGTAGGCATCGTCGTTGTTGGTGAAGACCACCGCGCGGCGCCCGCAGCGCACCGCGTAGCGCCGCGCGTACTCGCGCACCGCGGAGGCGAGCATCACGCCGGGCAGGTCGTTCCCGCCGAAGACCAGGGGGCGCTCGATCGCGCCGGTGGCGAGCACCACCTGCTTCGCCCGCACCCACCACAGGCGCTGCCGGGGGCGATGGGCGCCCGGCTCGGCGAGGTGGTCGGCCGAGCGCTCGATCAGCGCGACGAGCTTCTGGTCGTAGTACCCGAAGGCGGTGGTCCGGGTCAGCACCCGCACCCGCTCCGCGCTCGCCAGCTCCTCCCCCACGCCATCGACCCAGGCGAGCGCCGGGCGGCCGTCGATGTCGGTCCGCTCTCTCGGCAGGCTGCCGCCGAGCCGGGGCTGCTCGTCGGCGAGCACCACGCGCGCGCCGCTCCCGGCCGCCGCCGAGGCCGCCGCCAGTCCCGCGGGGCCGCCGCCCACCACCAGCACGTCGCAGTGGGCGTGGCGGTGGGCATAGGTGTCGGGGTCCGGCTCCCGGGGCGCTTCGCCCAGCCCCGCCGCCTTGCGGATGAAGTGCTCGTAGACGCGCCACCAGCGCCCCGGCCACATGAAGGTCTTGTAGTAGAAGCCCGCGGGCAGCAGGCGCGAGGCGAAGTCGCTGGCCGCGCCGATGTCGAAGTCGAGGCGGGGCCCGCGGTTCTGGCTCGTGCAGGTGAGCCCGTCGAAGAGCTCGACCTGGGTAGCGCGCAGGTTCGGCTCGGCCCGCTCACCCGTGCGGAGCCGGATGAGCGCGTTCGGCTCTTCGCCCCCCGCCCCGACGATGCCTCGCCGACGGTGGTACTTGAAGCTGCGTCCGACCGTGCGTATGCCGTTGGCGAGCAGAGCGGAGGCGACGGAGTCTCCCGCGTAGCCCCGGAGCGGGCGCCCGTCGAACTCGAATCGCAGCTCCCGGCCGCGATCGATGAGCCCGCCCTCGGCGTCGCGGAAGCTCTGGCTCAACTCCCCTCCTCCCGGAAGCGCTCGCCGGGGCGCACGGAACCCAGCACCTCGTGGGTCCAGGTGTCGCGTTTCACCTTGAACCAGCGCCGGCACCCCGAGGCGTGGTGCCACCACTCCACGTGCGGTCCCCGCGGGTTCCGGCGGAGGTACACATAGTCCAGCCAGTCCTTCACGGGAACGGCCTGCGGGTCGGCGGGGCGCTCGATCGTCGCGTCGCCGCCGTAGGCGAACTCGCTCTGGGCGCGCTCCCCGCACCAGGGACACTCGAGCAACAGCACCGCCGGCCCTCCGTCCTCCCCGCCCGCGCTCAGTGCGCGCCCGGGGTGGCGCCGGCGCCCTTCTCGTCGAGCAGGCGCCCGGAGTGGAAGCGCTCGAGCGTGAACTCGGCGTTGAGGGGGTGGGGCTCCCCCGTGGCGAGCGTGTGCGCGAACACCCAGCCCGAGCCCGGGGTCGCCTTGAAGCCGCCGTAACACCATCCCCCGTCCATGAACAGGCCCTCCACCGGGAGCTTGCCGATGATCGGGCTGCCGTCCATCGTCATGTCCATGACGCCGCCCCAGGTCCGCATGAGGCGCAGCCGGCTCATGCACGGGAAGATGGTGAGCGCGGCCTGCACCACGTGCTCGATCAGGGGCAGGTTGCCCCGCTGCGCATAGGAGTTGTAGCCGTCGAGGTCGCCGCCCATCAGGAGCTCGCCCTTGTCGGTCTGGCTGATGTACATGTGGGCGGCGCCCGAGGTCACCACGGTGTGCAGGAAGGGCTTGAGCG
>CAYFYD010000258.1:0-6167 GCA_964347195.1 uncultured Ectothiorhodospiraceae bacterium | reverse complement strand
GTGCCGGCTTCTCCGCGCGCGGGCGCTCGGTGCATCTTGCATCACCGGCGGGGTGTGCGCGCCGCCCCGATCATGGCAGCTTTGAAGAGCCCTGCTGGCGATCCCCCGGAGCGCGCCGCGACGGACCCGTTGGGGTATGTTCTCCCTATCGTCCTCCGCCGGAGTCTCCGCCCCCGTGAGCAAGCCCAGGGTCTACATCGACGGTCAGTCCGGGACGACCGGGCTCCGGATCCGCGAGATGCTCGGCTCGCGGGACGACATCGAGCTTCTCCTCATCCCGGAGGCCCGTCGCCGCGACCCGCAGGCCCGGGCCGACTACCTCGCGCGCGCGGACTTGGCGGTCCTGTGCCTGCCGGACGAAGCGGCGGCCGAGGCCCTCCGGCTCGCCGGCGGCAGCGGGACGCGCCTCATCGACACCAGCAGCGCACGGCGGGTCGATTCGGACTGGACCTACGGGCTGCCCGAGCTCCGCGAAGGGCAGCGCGAAGCGATCCGCGGCGCGACGCACGTAGCGAACCCGGGCTGCTACCCTCAGAGCTTCATCCTCGCGGTGCGTCCCCTCATCGAAGCGGGCGCGCTGCCGCCCGGGACTCCCTTCACGGTGAACGCGGTGTCAGGCTACTCGGGCGGCGGGCGGCGGATGGCGGAGCGCTACCGGAGCGCATCGGCGCCCTCCCGGCCGGGCGATGCCGGCATCCCGCTCTGCCTCTACGCTCTCGATCAGGCGCACAAGCATCTGCCGGAGATGCAGCGTTTCAGCGGCGCGGCGCGGCCGCCGCTCTTCGTTCCTTCGGTCGCCCACACTTGGTGCGGAATGCTCGTGAGCATGCCGCTGCCGGCGGGACCCTCGCAGGGCCTCGGCCGGGAAGAAGTGTTCGAGATCTGGCGTGCACGCTACGCGGAGCAGCCCTTCGTGCGGGCGCTCTCGCCCGCGGACGCCGACCGCGCCCTCCGGGACGGCGGGTTCCTCGACCTCGAAGACTGCAACCACACCAACCGGCTCGAGCTGATGGTGTTCGGCGAAGCGTCCCGCGGGCTGGTCCTGGTGGGCCGCCTCGACAACCTCGGCAAGGGTGCGTCGGGCAACGCGGTGCAGTGCATGAACCTGATGCTCGGCTTCGACGAAGAACATGGGCTTCGGGCCTGAGAGCGGGCGCCGGCGTCCGTCCGGGCGCCCCGACCGCGCAGCTCAGGCGGGAAGGACCCCGAGATACTCGTCCAGGAACCCGCTGCGGTAGCCGTCTTCGGTCCACAGCACGGGGAAGAAGGACTCGTCCATCTCCGTGCTCCCGGCCCGCTTGTAGCGGCCGTAGACGTAGCCGACGTTGGTGGCGTGGAAGCGGGCCGCGGAGGACATGCAGTGCGACACCAGCGCGCGACGGGGCGCCCGGCTGCGGTTGGTGTCGGAGCCGTGGAAGGTGCGCCCGTGGTGGAAGACTCCGCCTCCCGCGGGGACTTCCACCCGCACCACCTCGGGGACGACGCCGGCGCGCTCCGCCGCCTCGCGCATCTCGCGGGCGTAGTGAGCGGGGGCGTGGAACTGCGAGGCGGGCGGCGCCAGGCCCCAGCGGTGCGAGCCCGCCGCGTACTCGATGGTGCCCCCCGCCGCGCTGGTGTCGTCGAGTGCGATCCAGCAGGTGCACATCTCGGGCGGCACCACCCAGTCCTGGTAGCTGTCGTCCTGGTGGAAAGCGAGGGGTCGGGCCCCCGGCGGCTTCCACAGCACATTGTCCTGGCTGATGCGCGCCCCCGGCCAGCCCCGCAGACGGGCGCACCACAGACCCACCCGGGGATGGAGGACCGCGCGCGCGACCTCCCGGTCCGACTTCCAGGCGTTGCAGATCTGGCGCGTGAGGTCGCCGGCGTCCCTCCCCTCGCGCCAGTTCCACTCGTCGGGGTAGAGGCCGGTCTCGAACTCGCCCCGGAAGAGCGGCTCGAAGCGCGAGGCGAGGCGGGCGGCCGCCTCCGGCTCGATGATGCGATCGACGACGAGGTAGCCGTCCCGGCGGAAGTCCGCGATCTGGCGGGGACTCGGCTCGTCGATGAGGAACACCGCCGACCTCAGACCTCGCGAAAGAGCAGGTTCTCCTCGAAGGGGAAGGTCGACATCAGCTCGCATCCGGTCTCGGTGACGAGCACCTGCTGCTCGAGCTTCACCCCCTCGTAGCCGCCCACCTCTCCCATGTAGCTCTCGATGCACACCGTCATGCCCGGCCGGAAGGGGCCTTCGTTGCCCTTGGTCTCGAAGACATCCGCGAACGCAATGCCCGGATGCTCGTCGGCCATGCCCACTCCGTGCGCGAGCGAGGAGTAGCGCTGAGGGGAGAAGCGCTCGGGGATCGGCCAAGCCCGCTCGGCGAACTCCCGGAAGCCGAGACCCGGCTTCACGAGGTCGACGTTGTGATGGATCTGGTCCCAGGCGAGGCGGTACAGGCGGCACTGCTCGTCGGTGGGCCGCCCCGGTCCGCAGAACACGCTGCGCGAGAGGTCGGCGCAGTAGCCGAAGGGACCGATGAGGTCCGTGTCATAGCTCACCAGCTCGCCGGGACGGATCACCCGGTCGCTCGATTCCCGCCACCACGGGTTGGTGCGCGGGCCCGAGCTGAGGAGCCGGGTCTCGATCCACTCGCCGCCCATCTCGATGTTGGTGCGGTGCAGGACGGCCCACAGCGCGTTCTCGGTGATTCCGCCGCGCAGTGCGTCGTGCATGCGCGCCATTCCCGCTTCGCAGGCCGCGATGGCCGTCCTCATGCACTGGATCTCGTCGTGCGACTTGATCTCGCGGGCATCCTCCATCGGGCGCTGGCCCTCCACTATCTCGACCCCGTGGCTGCGCAGCGCGTCGACCCCGAGGAAGTCGCAGTGGTCGGCGGCGAGCCTCATGTTGCCGCCGCCGTGAACCCGGACCAAGTCCGCGATCTCCGCTCCCCACCGGCGGGCGCGCTTCGCGCACTCCGCGCCGCCCCCGAAGTAGAACCACGACCGCGCGGGACGCAGCTCGTCGATGGTCTCGATCCCGTCCGCGAGGTGGAAGGCGTTGCCGTACTCGAAGAGCACCACCGGCCCCTCGGTCGCGATGAAGCAGTAGCGCGCAGCGTTGTGCAGCGTCCACACCGACATGTTGCGGCTGCCGGTGGCGTAGCGGATGTTGATGGGGTCGAAGAGCACGATGCCGGCGAGGTCGTGCGCGTGCAGTTGCTCGCGGACCCGGCCGAGCCGGTACGCACGCATGCGCTTCATGTCGGGCCGGTCCTCGGTGTCGATGAGGGCGGTGCCCAGAGCTCCGGCGTCCCGGGTCACGTGCTCGGCCGCCGCTCGCGGCACGGGTCCGGTCAGGCTCACTTCGAGATCTCCCGTGGGGGCGAGGGTCCGCCGGCGCGTATCCTGCCACATCCCCGGCGCGGCGCGCGCCGTCCCGCGGCCTGCCGCGCCCCGTGCACGGGACCGCATCCCCGGCTCGCGCACGCGCCCGATCTCGCAAGAAGAGCGTGTCGCCGACCCCTGCCGGCCCCGGCACCCCGCGGCGCGGCGCGCCCCGAGGAATCGGGCCCTCAGTCCCCGCCTTCCGCGGGCGGCTCGTCGAGCTCGGTGCGGATGATCTCCGCCACGCGCGCCGCGAAGCGCCGGGGGGGAAACCTGCCGTTGCGGGTCAGCTTCACTTCCGCCGCCGCGAGCAGGAGGGCCGGATGCAGGCGGCGCGGTCCCTCCCCGTCATCGGCCAGCACCCACTCGTCCACGAAGCCCCCGTCGACGAGGTGCATCAGGCCCCAGTAACGGCGCTGGAAGCTGATGAGATACGGATAGTCACGGCCGAAGTGCCGGGCCACCGCGATCGAGGTCCACAGGACGGGGTCCTGACGCCCCGGGCTGGGCGCCGCCGGGCGCACGAAGGGCGGCTTCACCGCCGGCTCCTCGAGGTACTCGAGCGCACGGTTCGCGATCTCGAATGCGAGCACGAAATCCTCCCACGGCATCGCCGAGAAGCTCCGTTCGGAGGGTGTGGATCCGGGTTTCCTGGCCATGCTCCCGTCCGGCGACGCCCGCCGCCCCGTGCAAGGTGCGCGTCCATGATAGCGGCATGACCGCGGGCCCGGGAACGTGACGCAGGGAGATCGGCAGGGCAGATCACTTCGTGGGCGTCCTCGATCGCCGCCGGACAGCGGAGCTCCTTGATGCAGAAGCGCTTTCTTCGGTTGACGACGACTTCGCCCGAAACGCTTGGCGATCGACATGACCCCTCGAGTTCATTGGACACGGTCAAGAGAACCAATCAGCCTTGGGGAGATCGGCGATCGGCGCTGTGGCATCGCGGTCGCGCCCTTGTGGCGGCGTCCGCCCCATCGGGGTACGCTGCCGGTGCTCTCTCCCGGCGGAACCGCACTGCTCCCGACCCGAGTGAACGACGACGCCCGCAGCGCAGACCCCGGCACCGCGCGCCTCATCGTGGGAATGAGCGGCGCCTCGGGGGTGATCTACGGCATCCGGCTGCTGGAGCTACTGGGTTCGATGCCGGTCGAGACCCACCTCGTCATGTCGCGGGCGGCGGAGATGACGATCAGCTACGAGACCGCGCACAAGCCGGCCTCGGTCAGGAAGCTGGCAACACGCTGCCACCCCATCGGGGACGTCGGGGCGTCGATCTCCTCGGGGTCGTTCCGGACGATGGGCATGATCGTGACGCCGTGCTCGGTGCGGACCATGTCCGAGATCGCGAGCGGAGTGACCTCGACCCTGCTCACCCGCGCCGCCGATGTCGTCCTCAAGGAGCGCCGGCGCCTCGTCCTGCTGGTGCGCGAGACCCCCCTGCACACCGGGCACCTGCGCACCATGCTCGCGTTGTCGGAGATGGGGGCGGTGGTGATGCCGCCCGTGCCCGCCTTCTACGCCAGACCGGCGTCGGTGGAGCAGATCATCGACCAGTCGCTGGGTCGCGCGCTCGATCTCTTCGACCTCGACGCCGGGGTAACGCAACGCTGGGGAGTGCACGTGGGCGCGGACGCGGCCCGGCGCAAGTAGCCCGCGGGCGGAAGCCCCCGCGTGTCCACCAGATCGGGGGCACGTTCAGGTACAGGTCTTCCGAGTGGTGTGTTGGTGCTATGATGCCGGCAACGCTGAACCGGCGCCCACGAGTCGGAGTGCATGCCGTGCCCCGCCTGACTATCAGCTTGGCGGAACGGACTCACCGCGCACTGAAGGAGGCCGCGGCGCGGCAGAATCGTTCCATGGCCTCAATCATTGAAGAAAGCCTGGAGCTGAGAGGCATCCAACCCTGCGACACCGCCATGGAGATCGTTGCCAGGGCACAGGCGAGCTCCGCATTGAGCGATAACGACGCGATGGCCCTGGCAGTCGAAGAGACGAGGCGTTTCCGCGAAGGACGGCAACCCGATCGCCACCCAGGGCCATGTACCGGCGCCCAAGGCACAGAGGTGGTCCGATAACGCCCAAGGGTTGCATTGTCGACACCAACATCATTGTCTCGGGACTGATCGGCCCAAGCTCCGGCCCTCCGGCACGAATCCTGAGAGCGATGCTCACCGGGGACATTGTGTACTTCATGTCCAGGGACTTGCTCGACGAGTACGCCTCCGTGGTGCGCCGTCCGGGCCTCGTCCGGCTGCACAGACGAACGAACGAAGAGCTCGACCGGCTACTCGCCGAGCTCGTCGCCAACGCCATGTGGCGCGAGCCCGCTGCCGGCAGTGATGCTCCCGACCCCCGAGACAGCCACCTGTGGGCATTGCTCGCCCGCTGTCCGCAGGGTTGCCTCGTCACTGGTGACCGGCTGCTCATCGAGAACCCTCCGGGCGGGGCTTCCGTAACGTCCCCTCGTCACTTCGCAGACACGTGCTTGTCGTCGAAGGACGCCTGAGCGGCGCTCCGTACCACCGCGTCATACACCGTCTGCGGGCAGAGACACCTCAGCCCCTGATCCACCCCCCTGAGCAAGGGTCCATTCTGAGTGAAGCGAAAGGACAATTGACCGAACTCGTCCGCCCGGTGCGAAGGCGGGCGACGAAGTGATGCCTACTCGTCGTGACCAGGGACTTTGATCGAAGTTGGATTTCCAACTTCATCGTGGATGCAGCTCGTAGCTCCACTTGCCGCGGAGCTCGTTTCGATGCAGTGACAGTGCATCCATCTGCGCTTTCGTGATGGCCTCGCCG
>CAYFYD010000257.1:0-6168 GCA_964347195.1 uncultured Ectothiorhodospiraceae bacterium | reverse complement strand
GACGGTCGTGCCGGTCCTGCCGCGGGACCCGACGAGCAAAATGAGAATTGCTGTCGGGTTTCCGGGTGCGTTGACCGAGGTGGATTCCCGCGGACCCTGTCCCCGACCCCGATCGGGGAGCGGGAATGACGGTAAGGGGCGCGGAAGTGACGGGCTCGGATGTCCGGACGAGTGCCCGACATCAACTTCTGAATGATCCTGCGCGCTCAGGCGACCCACTTGCGGAACAGGCCGATGAGAGGCAGCGGCAGCACCACCAGGAGCATGACGGTGAGCGAGACCGGCAGGCCGTCGGGGCCGAACCAGTCGATGGAGATGCCGGAGATGGGAGGAGCGATCAGGGCGCCGACGCAGAACAGGATGCTGCGCACGGTGGCGGCCTGACCGAGGTCGGGACCCTTGAATCGCCGCCCCATCATCGCGAGCGAGACAGTGTAGACGCCGCCCATCGCAGCGCCGAACCCGAGCATGATCACGACGTTCCAGGGCGTGTGGGCAATGCCGAGCGGCAGGGTGGCGGTGCTGAGCGCCATCAGCGCCACCATGATGAACATCAGCAGCATCCCGTTCACGTGGTCGGCGAGCCATCCGATGGGCGGCTGGCTGATGATGACGCCGATCGCGAGCACGGAGAGCAGAGAGATCGCCTGCCACTCCTCGAGGCCGGCGCCGGTGCCGTAGATGGGCAGGAAGGTCAGCATCACCGCGTCGGCGCCGGAGAACACCAAGTACACCGTCATCATCACCGGCGCGAGCGCCACGAAGCGCAGCAGGCTGGCCGAGGGCCGCCCCTCGAGCCGCAGCGAGTCGCGCCGGAACCAGGCCATCGGCACCGCTGCCGTCGCCATGAGCCCGGCGCACACGAGAAAGGGCGCCCAGCCCTCGGTGCCGATCCAGGCGAGCAGCGCCGGCCCGAGCGCGAACCCGATGGAGATGACGGTGGCGTACACCGCCACCGTTCGCCCCAGGCTTCGCTCCTCGGCGACGTGGCATACCCATGCCTCGCCCGCGATCCACAGAAAGCTGAGCGCGATCCCCAGGACCAGGCGCAGCGCGAACCACACGTACACGTCGACGTAGGCGGGCAGCGCGACGAACACGCCGACCGATGCGACCAGGGCCCAGAAGATCATCGAGGCCGGTCCGATGCGGCGCAGCAGCGGGCTCACGAAGGGCGCGGCCACGAAGACCGCCAGGTACTGGGCGGTGACGTTGATCCCGATCGTCGTCTCGTCCGCGCCGTGGCGCTCGAGGATCAGCGAGAGCAGGGGCAGGGTCATGCCGTGGATCAGCGACGCCACCGCCAGCGAGATGCTGATCGCGGTGACGGTTCGGATGCGCGCGGCGCGGTCCGGACGGCGGGCGATCATTCGGCGACTCCGCCCGCAACGCTTCCCGCCCGGCGGCGCTCCACTCCCACCCGCGGGCCGAAGTCCGGCACGCACATCTCACCGAGCTTCGTAGCGAGGGCGTCGAGACGCCTTCGACTGCGGGCGCACAGACTCGAGAGACGCTGAAGGGCGAGCCGGAAACAGGCGATAGCGCCGGGGGCGCTTCGTCCCGGCGAGCGGGCGAGCCACGGATGGCTTGCCCGGCCTGCAAGCGAAGCAGGGACCGCACAGCGCAGCGGGTAGTAGCGAAATGGATTCCCGCTTCCGCGGGAATGACGATGTAGTGACTATGTCGAAGTGGCTCGAGGGAGTACGCCCACCCACTGCTTTGGGGAAGGCGCCCGGAGCAGGTTTGGGGAAGGCGCCCGCAGCAGGTTCGGGGGAGGCGCCCGCAGCAGGTTCGGGGGAGGCGCCCGCAGCAGGAGGTCGGTGAGACATGCGGGCCAAGGGCATCGGGCGCGCCTGCGCGATCGCCCCGGGAGCGCTCCGCGGCGTCAGGAAGAGGGCGGGATCGGCCGGAAGGACTCGAGCATCGACAGGATGTTGTCGTCGCGCCACGACTCCAGCGACGCCATGTCGAGGTGGTTCGACATCGCCTCGACCTCCGCGACCGCCCCCGCCTCGAGGTGCGCGGGGCCGCTCCAGCCGAAGTGCGCGATGGACCCGCGAATGCCTCCGCGTCCCCCGCCGAGGTGCTGGCAGAGCAGGGGGCCCATGAAGGCCCAGCGCAGGCCGGGGCCCCGGACTACTGCGCGGTCCGCTTCCTCGTAGCTGCAGATGCCGGCGTCGACGAGGCGGTGGATCTCTTCCCCGATCACGTGCTGCAGGCGGTTCGAGACGTAGAACTCGATCTCCTTGCGCAGGCGCAGCGCGTGCTTCCCGATCCCGTTGAAGAAGGCGACCGACCAATCGAGTACCTCGGGGTCCGTCTTCTCTCCCCCCACCACTTCGACCAGCGGGAGCAGGTAGGAGGGAGTGAAGGGGTGGCCGACGATGCAGCGCTCGGGCCGGCGGCACCGGCTCGCGATCCGGGTGGGCAGGAAGCGGGAGGAGGAGCTCGACAGCACGGTGTCGGGCCGAGTCGCCGCGTCGATCTGCTCGAAGACCGCCGTCTTGAGGTCCTCGTGGTCGAACACGCTCTCCTGCACGAACTCCGCGTCCCCCACCGCGGCGGCGACTTCGGACTCGAAGCGCAGATCGTCCTGGCTCGCGCCGTCCGCGAGTCCGAGCCGCTCGAGCTTCGGCCACGCGGCGGCCACCCGCTCGCGCAGCGCGGCCTCGGCTCCGGGAGCGGAGTCGCAGGCCACCACTTCCATGCCGCGGGAGAGGAAGTACGATACCCAGCCTCCTCCGATCGTCCCCGTCCCCACGCAGGCGACCTTGCCGACTTCACTCGGTGCCGGACGTGCCATCGACCTTCTCCCGTTGCGGCTGATACCCTTGCACGCCCTAGCCTAATGGCCTTGGCTGAGGACGCAAAGCATTGACATCGGAGGCGGTCGCCTGGATCGACACCGTGGCGCCGGAGCGCGCGCGCGGAAGAATCCGCGAGATATACGACGGGCTCGTGGCGCGCAACGGGCGCCTGCACAACCTGTACCGCGCTCACAGCCTCCGCCCGGAGACGATGGAGGGTGCGGACCTGCTCTACCAAGCGGTGCTGCATTGCGCGGACAATACGCTCGAAGCTTGGCGTGCGGAGCTGATCGCCACCTACACCGCCGCCCTGACCGGATGCCGCTACGCTTACCTGAACCACGGAGAGAACTTCGTACGTCACTATCCGGACGAAGCGCGGGGCCGCCGCATTCTCGAAGCGCTGTGGACCTCGCTTCCGAGAGAAGAGCTCGACGACAAGAGCCTCGCCCTGCTCGACCACGCGGGCAAGCTCACCCTGCGTCCCCGGGACATGAACGACGGCGACGTGTCGGCGCTTCGGGCGGCGGGGATCGACGACGGCGAGATCGTCGAGGCCAACCAGATCTGCGCGAGCTTCAACTACTATGTGCGCTGTCTGAACGGCTTGGGCACCGTGCTCGACGAAGAGGTGGGACTCTCGCACATCTGACGAGGGGCGGTGGGACCGGCCGCCGCGAGAGGCGCAGGCGGACTCCCGGATGTCGTTCGGGTCCGGCTTGCGAATCCGAATCGTGACGACGACCACATCCGCCCCCGGCCCCTGGCCGACGAGCCCGGCGGGCGGGCGAGCGGGGGCAGGACACTCGCTGAGGCAAAGGGAATGAAGACAGAGAGCAGCTTGGACACCTCGATCGAGCCGGATTGGGACGCCCCGATCGAGGTGCGGCTCACGCCGGCCGCCATCATCCACGCGCTGTTCCCGAGCGCGGACGGCGTCCACACCGGCTGGGAATCCTGCGTCGATCACGGTCTGGTGACCCAGGAGACGAGCGCAGTCGACGACCTGAGCGGCAACCACTGCCGGCTCGCCAAGCAGGAGTACGTCGAGGACCACAGCCCCGACGTGACCTGGCACGACTGGGTGGTCGAGCTCAAGCTCGGGGGCACCTACATCGCCGCCCACTGGCGGGCGCAGAACAATGCCAACCCCGCCGATTGGGACTGGTGCATGGGTGAAGCGGAGAACGCCTTCGCGAGCGCCTGCGTGCTCGTCGGCAAGCGAACGCGGCGCGGCCTCATGGTCGAGGATCCGCCGAACACCATGCCGCCGGCCGCCCATACCCGGCACTGATCCGGGCGCGCGGGGCAGAGTGCACGCTCTTCGCACCCGCGATATTGTGCGCCTGCACTGATCCGGGCGCGCGGGGCAGAGCGAGGCGGCGCGGCCGCGAGGCGGACCTCGCGCTCGCACCACCACTCATCGGGGGAGACCGCGTGTTCTACGAGACGAGAGACAACCGGCACGGCCTGCCGCACGATCCCTTCAAGAGCTGCGTGGTGCCCCGCTGCATCGGCTGGATCTCGAGCATCAGCGCCGCGGGGGTGGTGAACCTCGCCCCCTACAGCTTCTTCAACGCGGTCTCCTCCGATCCGCCCATGGTCGCCTTCGGCAGCGGGGGTCGGCATCCGCACGGCGGCAAGGACACCATCGCCAACGTCGAGGAGACGGGGGAGTTCGTGTGCAACCTCGCCACCTTCGAGCTGCGCGGGGAGATGAGCCGGACGAGCGCCACCACCGCCCCGGAAGTGGACGAGTTCGCCTATGCCGGCCTCGAAGCTGCGCCCGCGGCGCTGGTCAGGCCCCCCCGGGTCGAGGCGGCCCCGATCCACCTCGAGTGCGTGCACTTCCGGACCATCGATCTGCCCTGCCGCGACCCGGACCCGGTGGCGCGCAACGGCCTCGTCATCGGCGAGGTGGTGGGGGTGCACATCAGCGACGCGGTACTGAGCGAAGGCATGGTGGACATGTCGAAGTTCCGGCCCCTCGCGCGGCTCGGCTACATGGACTACTCGGTCGCCGACAACGTGTTCACGATGCCCTTTCCGGACTGAAGCGCGGCGCGCGCTCGGGACGCGGCCGGCCCCGCCCTTGCCCGAGGCGGCGCGTGCCGCCATCATCCGGGGCGTGAGCCGAGCCTTCGTCAGAGAGCCCGATGGGGATCAGGTCGTCGAGGCGCCGCCCGAGCGACGGCACAGCGACGCGCCCAACTACATCACCCCGGGCGGGCTCGAGGCGCTGCGGGTGCGGGTGGCCGAGCTCGATGCGGAGCGCCGTGAACTCGAAGCGGCCCCCGAGCGCCTCGACCGGCAGGGAGACCGGCAGCGCATCGAGTCGGAGCTCCGCTATCTCCACGAGCGGGTGCAGCGCGCGATCGTGGTGCACCCGCCCGAGCCGCCCGGCGGCGACGTCGGCATCGGGGCCGAAGTGGAGCTCATCGACGAGAACGACGAGACCCACCGCTTCGTCATAGTGGGGGAGGACGAGGTGGACGTCGGAGCGGGGCGGGTGAGCTGGAGCTCGCCGCTCGGACGAGCCGTGCTGCACCGCCGGGTGGGAGACAGCGCGTTGTGGCAACGTCCGGCCGGAGACCTCGAGGTGGAGATCGTCGCCGTGTGCTATCCCCGCCCGGACCCCGCTTCGTCCTGAGCGACGCGCGCGGGGGAGAAGCGATGGCGGCGACGACTCCCGGAACGGTCCACACCGTGGTGCGGGGCGGACGCATCCTCGACCCTGCCGCACGCCGTGCCGCGCCGGGCGATCTGCTCATTGCGGGCGATCGCATCGAGGTGCTCGGTCCCCCCGGCCTGCCCGCCCCGCCCGGGACGCGGGTGGTCGACGCGACGGACTGCCTGCTCATGCCGGGTCTCGTCAACGCGCACACCCACGGCCACGGGGCGCTCATGAAAGGGGCGGGCGACCGCTGGACACTGGAGCTGCTGCTCAACGCCGGCCCGTGGATGAGCGCGGTCCGAACCCTGGAGCACAAGTACCTGAGCGGACTCCTGAACGGTCTGGAAATGCTCGCCAAGGGCTGCACCGCCTGCTACGACCTCTACTTCGAGTTTCCCGCCCCGAGCCGCGAAGGTCTGGACGCGGTGGCGCGAGGCTACCGGGACGCGGGAGTGCGCGCGGTGCTCGCGCCGATGGTCGCGGACTACACGTTCTTTCAGGCGATCCCCGGGCTCCTCGACGCGCTTCCCGAGTCGTTGCGCGCCGCGGCGGAGAAGAGCCGTCTCGCGCCCATGGACGCCACCCTGTCGGCCTGTCGCGAGATCCTGCACGGATGGAGCGTGGACCGCGACCGGGTGCGCCCCGCGCTCGCGCCCACCGTGCCCCTGCACTGCTCGGACGAGTTCA
>CAYFYD010000256.1:0-6173 GCA_964347195.1 uncultured Ectothiorhodospiraceae bacterium | reverse complement strand
CGACAGTCGTGCCGGTCCTGCCGCGGGACCCGACGAGCAAAATGAGAATTGCTGGTCCCGGCGCGGCGCGCCTCAGCGCCGGAACAGGTCCGCGCCCGCGGGTACGACGAAGCGAAAGTGGTCTTCGTCGAACTCGATGTTGCGCTCCAGACGAGTGAAGGCGATGCGTATCGACTGGTCGAAGCGGTCCGCGAGCTCCATCGCCCTCATGCCCTCGGGGGCGAGGGCGATGCGCACGCGGGTGAACGCCGATTCCTCGGCGCGCGGCAGGAGCTCGATCCACTGCAGCACGCCCTCCTCTCCCATCGCCCTCACCTCGAAGGACTCCTCGATCGGGCGGTCCGAATACAGCAGTATCGCCGGGGTGGACCCGATGCTCGCGTCCATGTCGCCCACTGTGACCTGATCGAGATCGGCGTCGTACACCCACACCTGCGTGCCGTCGCCGACGACCTCCTGCTCATAGGGATCCCGGTAGACCCAGCGGAACTTCCCCGGACGGGCGAGGGTGACGGTTCCGGTGGCCTCCTCGATCAACGCCCCTTCCTCGTCGAAGACCTCCTGCCGGAACTCCGCCCTCAGCGTGCGGGTCTCCGAGAGGAAGCGATCCAGGCGCTCCGCTGCCCCTTCCTGCGCCGCGGCGCCGGTGGGCAGGGAGAGAAGAGCGACGAGCCCGAAGGACGCCGCAATGTACGCGCCGCTCGAACGCACCGGAGCGGCTCCTCCGGTCCGGATCGGGGCCGGCGGCGGGGTCCGCATCAGGGTTCGGGCGGCGGCGGGGCGTAGACCTCGCGGCTGCCGTTCGCCTGGAGCGCGCCGACGACTCCCGCCTGCTCCATCTGTTCGAGCATGCGCGCGGCCCGGTTGTAGCCGACCTTGAGGCGGCGTTGCACACCGGAAATGGAAGCGCGTCGCGTCTCGGTGACGATGCGCACCGCTTCGTCGTAGTAGGGATCGCTCTCCGGGTCGCCGGCCAGACCCGGAATCGCCGCCGCCGGCGAGCCGGCGCCCTCCGCGGAACCGCCCTCCAGGATCTCCGGAACATAGCGGGGCTTGCCCCGTTTCTTGAGCGACTTGACGACCCGATGCACTTCCTGGTCCCCCACGAAGGCGCCGTGCACGCGGCGAAGGGTGGACATGCCGGGGGCCATGTAGAGCATGTCGCCGTGTCCGAGCAGATGCTCCGCCCCCATCTGGTCGATGATGGTGCGCGAATCGACCTTCGACGACACCTGAAACGCGATGCGGCTGGGAATGTTGGCCTTGATGAGGCCGGTGATGACATCCACCGAGGGGCGCTGGGTAGCGAGGATGAGATGGATGCCCGACGCGCGCGCCTTCTGCGCGAGGCGGGCGATGAGCTCCTCCACCTTCTTCCCGGTGACCATCATGAGGTCCGCCAGCTCGTCGATGACCACTACGATCATGGGCAGGGATTCGAGCTCGGGCGCCTCGCCGCCCTCCTCGGCCCCCGCCTTGAGGAGGGGGTCCGGCAAGCGCTCTCCCCGGGCCCGGGCCTCCTCGAGCTTGCGGTTGAACCCGCCGATGTTCCGGACTCCGAGCGCCGACATGAGGCGGTAGCGCCGCTCCATCTCGACCACGCACCAGCGAAGCGCATTGGCCGCCTCCTTCATGTCGGTCACCACCGGAGCGAGGAGGTGGGGGATGCCTTCGTACACCGAGAGCTCCAACATCTTCGGGTCGATCATGATCATGCGCACTTCGCTCGGGCTCGCCTTGTAGAGCAGGCTCAGCACCATTGCGTTGATCGCCACCGACTTGCCCGCGCCGGTGGTGCCGGCGACGAGGAGGTGAGGCATCCGGGCGAGATCCACCACTACCGGCTCGCCCGAGATGTCCTTCCCCAGCGCGAGCGGCAGCGCCGCGTTCGCTCCCTCGTAGGCGGTCGAGCGGAGCACCTCGCTCAGGCCCACCAGCTCGCGCTGCTCGTTGGGGATCTCGAGGCCGATCACCGACTTCCCGGGTATCACCTCCACCACCCGTACACTCACGGTGGACAGCGAACGGGCCAGATCCTTCGACAGCCCCGTCACCTTGCTGACCTTCACTCCGGGCGCGAGCTGCAGCTCGAAACGCGTCACCACCGGTCCCGGCAGGACCGCCACCACCTCGGCCTCCACCCCGAAGTCGGAGAGCTTCAGCTCCACCTGGCGCGACATCGCCTCCAGCGCCGGCTTCGCCATGGCGGTGCCCGAGCGCCGTGGCTCGTCGAGCAGCGACAGCTCCGGAAGCGGCTGCTCTTCCGGCAGAGGTTCGAACAAGGGCTCCTGGCGCTCGCGCGCTTCGCGCAGGCTGGGCTCGATCTTCGGCAGTGCGGGCTCGATGCGCGGCGCTTTCCTTCGATTCCGCCGGACCTTCTCGACGCTGCGCCTTTCCGCCCTCTTGCGTCGCGCGCGGTGACCCTCGACGAGATTGTCGCACCAGCGCGCCACCAGGAGCAGACGGCTCAGTGCGCGCAGGGTGAAGCGCCCGGTGAAGTCCATGACCGTGAGCCACGAAAGGCCGGTGAACAGGGTGAATCCGGCCAGGAAGAGCGCGAGCAGGAACACGGTGGCGCCGAGGGGGCTGAAAGCGTCGGCGAGATTGCCGCCCAGAAGGTAGCCGACGATGCCGCCCCCGTCGAGCGGCAGGGTCGTGGACCCATGGTGGTGGAGAGTCGCCATGGCGCATCCCGCACCGAGGGTCGCGATCCCCCCGGCTCCCCGGGCGATCCAGTGCACGCCGTCCGCGGTGTCCCGGCGGCGGTCCGCGTTGCGAACCGCGAGCCAGCCCGCACCGGCGACCATGAACGGGAACAGGTACGCCATGAACCCGAACAGATAGAGCAGGATGTCGGCGAGCCACGCCCCGACCACTCCGCCCCGGTTGACGACGCTCTCGACGTGCCGGCCGTGCGACCAGCTCGGATCCCCCGGGTGGTGTGTGAACAGCGCCAGCGCCAGGTAGAGCGCGAGTGCGGCGGCGACGATGAGAAGAATTTCCCGGGAACCCCGGCCCTGCGGTCCGCGAAACCATGGCATCCAGCCCGTCAGGAAGTGCGAAACCTGCGCCATGCTTTTAATCCTGTTTTGAAGAAACAGAGGTAACCACCTAATTATTAAAGAAGAAGGTGTGCATTTCCAGTGGCCCGCGCTTGCGCGCGGGGCCGGAACCCTGCTTCCACCTCGCGCGCACGGCGCCCGCGAGAGCAATGAACTGTCGCTAAATCAACGACTTGCGTAGCATCTCGGGGCGACTTCGGCGACATCTGGCCTCGCCGCGGGTATCGTCTAGAATACACTCCCGCGGCGTCCCCGGACTCGCGGCCAGGCGAGGCTCGGGCGACGACGCACTCGAGACACCGATTCGGTCGCGGTCCGTGCCCACGGCAGGGAGACTCATGCAACGGAGAGAGCGAGCGATGTCCGAGGCCAGGCACGCGCGACTGTTGATCCTCGGTTCGGGGCCCGCCGGTTACACCGCCGCGGTCTATGCCGCCCGCGCGAATCTCGCCCCGGTGCTCCTCACGGGCCTGGAGGTGGGCGGCCAGATGACCACCACCACCGACGTCGACAACTGGCCGGGGGACGATGGCGGGGTGCTGGGTCCCGAGTTGATGGAGCGCATGCTCCGCCACGCGCAGCGTTTCGACACCGAGATCGTCTACGACGCCGTCCAGGCTGTGGACACCGCCACGCGACCCTTTCGGCTCTTCGGAGATCGGGGCACCTACACCTGCGACGCTCTCATCGTGGCCACCGGCGCCTCCGCCCGATACCTCGGACTTCCCTCCGAAGAAGCCTACAAGGGCCGCGGAGTGTCGGCCTGCGCGACCTGCGACGGGTTCTTCTTCAGGAACCAACCCGTCGCGGTGATCGGAGGAGGCAACACCGCGGTCGAAGAAGCGCTCTACCTCTCGAACATCTCGTCGCAGGTCACCGTGGTCCACCGGCGGGACCGGTTCCGCGCCGAGAAGATCCTCGCCCGCCAGCTCATCGAGAAGTCTCACGCTGCCAACGTCACCATCGAGTGGAACCACGTGCTGGACGAGGTGCTGGGCGACGAGAGCGGCGTGACCGGAGTCCGCATTCGCCGGGTGGACGACGGCACGACCCGGGAGATCGATCTGAGTGGTGTTTTCATCGCGATCGGCCACACCCCCAACACCGGCCTGTTCGCGGGGAAGCTGGACATGGAAGGCGGCTACATCAAAGTGCGTAGCGGCCTCGACGGCGCTGCCACCGCAACCAGCGTCGAGGGAATCTTCGCTGCCGGCGACGTCGCCGACCACGTGTACCGGCAGGCGGTGACCTCGGCCGGCAGCGGCTGCATGGCGGCACTCGATGCGGAAAAGTACCTGGAAAGCGTCGAGGGTCGGTGATGCGGCCTTCGTCGGGCGCACTGCGTGTCCGGGGCAAGGGTTCGGAGCTTCTCCCCGGGGCCGCCGCGTGACGCGTCGCGCCCGGGAGAAAGGAATTCCCGCCATCGCGGGGCTCGCGTCGCTCCCCGCATGGTGGCGCTTGGCGCCGGGACCCTTCCGTCCCCGATGCGCCGGCCCTCGAGAGATGGAGAACGGCCCCCCGCCGGCCGATATCCGGACGAGCGATCCCCCGGAGACGGAGTGAACCCCATGGCGAGCTCGCCCGAGGAACGCCCGTCCCGATACCGGGCCGAGATCGTGGACAGCCTCGCTTCGGTCGGCGCCGCGGAATGGAACCGGATTGCGGGCACTCGCAACCCCTTCGTCCGCTACGAGTTTCTCTTCGCTCTCGAGAAGCACGGCTGCGCCTGTCACGAGACGGGGTGGTCTCCCTGTCACGTTCTCCTCTACCGCGACGATCGCCTGCTCGGCGCGGTGCCGATGTACGCCAAGTCGCACTCGTACGGCGAGTTCGTGTTCGACTGGTCCTGGGCGGACGCCTACGCCCGGGCCGGCCTCGAGTACTACCCGAAGCTCGTGGTGTCGATTCCCTTCACCCCGGCCGCCGGCCCCCGACTGCTCTACGAGCGCACCCGGGGGGGCTCGGAGGCGCCCGATCTGCTGGTGGACACCGCGCTCGCCTTCGCCCGGCAAGCCGGGATCTCCACCCTGCACTGGCTGTTCACGGACGATGACGACAGCGATCGCCTCTCGCACCGCGATCACCTGATCCGCAGTGGATGCCAGTTCCACTGGCGCAATCCCGGGTTCCGGGACTTCCAGGACTACCTCGACGCCTTCACGTCGAAACGCAGAAAGGCGATCCGACGGGAGCGACGCGAGGCCGCCGCCGCACCCGTCGACATCGAGATTCGCCACGGCACTGAAATGAACGAAGGACAGTGGGATGCCTACCATGCCCTCTACGCATCGACCTACGAGCGCAAGTACGGGTACCCGTTTCTGACCCGCGATTTCTTCCGCGCGGTGGGCGAATCCATGGGGGACGGGGTGCTCGTGGTGCTCGCACGGCGGGGGACGCACTATGTGGCCGGAGCCCACCTCTTCCGGGATGCCTCGATGCTCTACGGCCGCAACTGGGGCTGCTCGGAGTTCCACCCTTCCCTGCACTTCGAGATGTGCTACTACCGGGCCATCGAGTACTGTATCGCCCGCGGCCTCGCCGGATTCGAGGCGGGTGCCCAGGGTGAGCACAAGATCCTGCGCGGATTCATGCCGGTACTGACCCGCTCCGCCCACTGGGTGAACCACGATGCCTTCCGCAGAGCCATCGAGAGCTTCCTCGTCCGGGAAGATCGCGGCGTTCGCGCCTATATCGCCGAGATGTGCGCTCATTCGCCGTTCCGGCGCGGCGCGGGAACGCCGCCCTCGGATGCCGGGAGGGCCGGATAGAATCCGATAATGCACCCCGGTCGGACATCGCCACCACCACGGGGCCCGCCATGACCAACCTCGACATCCTCGACATCGCGCTGCGCATCGCCACGTTGCTCGTGGTCACGTCCAGCCTCGGGGTGGCGATCGCCGCGCTGCGCACCGTGCGCGCCGGTATCGCCGCCATGGCCGTCAACGCGGCACAGCGCGCCGCCGAACACGATCGGCGCCACTCGGAGACGCTGGCCGCCCTCGCCCAGCGCGACACCCACTCTCGCCGACAGCATGACGAAACCATGGCCGCCCTCGATGTGCATCGCCAAGCGCTCGAAACCCTCATCGCGCGCACCGCCCCGGC
>CAYFYD010000255.1:0-6174 GCA_964347195.1 uncultured Ectothiorhodospiraceae bacterium | reverse complement strand
ATCCCGAAGCTCGGAGTCTGAAGCCGTCAAGCCGACTTTTGAAGAGCCCTGCCGGTCCATGTATTCTTCCATTGATACACCGACTCGCTAGCGGCGCAGCCGCTGCTCCGCCCGCCAAGTTCCCATTCGGGTCATCGCGGCCCGGTGGGCGGCGCGCGCGGCGGGGTCCAGGTCCGCGCGCGGGCGTGGCTCGCTCTCGAAGTGCCCGTAGTCGTCGCGGCCCCGCACCAGCATCGCCGACTCGCGCTCGCCCCGTTGGCGCACCGAGGTGGGAATGAACACCGCCTGGAGGCCGATCCGCCAAGCGCCGCCGCGGTTGGGGCCGGAAGCGTGGGGAGTGAAGACATGGTGGAAGGAGGCTTCGCCCGAGCGAAGCCTGATGTCGACCGCCCGGTCCATGGTGTCTTCATCGAGGTCCCGAATCACTTGGCCGCGGGGCAGCATGACGTCCTCGGCGAAGGTCTCGACGTGCGCGAGTTGTCCCCGGACATGCAGGCCGGGTATGCAGCGCAACCCGCCGTTCTCGGGGCCTGCGTCACCGAGCGCGAGCCACGCGCTCAGCGCCGTCGACGGTTCCATGCCCCAGTAGGTCGCGTCCTGGTGCCAAGTGTAGCGGCCGCGGCTGCGGGGGGGCTTGATGAGGAGGGAGCAGCTCCAGATCAGGAGGTCAGGTCCGAGCAGGTCCGCGACCGCGTCGAGAAGGTGCGGCGTGTGCACGATGTCGTCGACCCAGCGGAAGACGAGGTTGGCCTTGTAGCCGAGATAGTCGTCGAGCTCCGGAGCCCCGCCCCCTTCGTGCAGCAGGGACAGGGCGCGCGCACGCGCCGCGTCGGCCGCTTCCCGGCTGAGGACGCGGAACGGAAACAGGAATCCGTCGCGCGCGAAGCGTTCCCTTTGCGCGGCCTCGAGACCGGTGCGCGGCGTATCAGCGGGCTCGGCGTCGCTCGGCCGGGCGGTCATGGCATCGGTACCTCATGCGTTCGTGGCGCATCCGGGGTATCGAATTCCAGCCCGCTCCGGACCCGGCCGGCGGAGCGCACTCGCCTCGAGCGCTCGCATGACGCGCCATACACTGCCCCGCGAACACTTGTACGCACCTTCAAACCCGGGAGGTGGCCCCGATGAGGTTCGACATCGCGCTGCCGAACTGCATGGAGGGCTTTCTCGTCCCTTCGCAGTTCGCCGGGCCGGCCGAGATCATCCGTTTCGCGCAAGCAGCGGAAGGGCTCGGCTACGATGCGCTCTGGGGTTTCGATTTCACCACCCCGACTTCGCTGATGCATGCGCCCACCTCGGAGGAGACAAGGATCGAGGCGGAGGGGCTCCGTACCCCGTCAGCGGGTCCGCGACATGCTCATGCCTTGCGTGATCCGATCGATGATTATCGCGAGGATGACCACGCTCACCCCGCTCTCGAAACCCCATCCGAATGGCGGTGGTCGACGGCGAGGCCCGTGTGCACGGGGTCGAGGGATTGCGGGTGGTCGAGGCGTCGATCATGCCGAAGATTGTGAGCGCCAATCTGAACGGCCCGACCATCATGCTGGCCGAGAAGGCTTCGGACCTGATTCGGGGGAAGCCGCCTCTTGCACCGGACCACCGGGAATTCTATCGGGCGAGGGATTTCCTCCGCGCGCAGAGACAGGCTCGTGCATGCGCGGCGCCGCCGGGAGTGGCGCCTGCCGGTCGAGGCACCCGGGCGGGAAGCGCCCCGCGTGGTAGTGGACCGCTGTCATCGCCCGTCCCTTCTGGTGAGGGGACGATACTCCACGAGTGCCGAACGGCCCGCGACCTCGACGATGCGCACGTGCATCTCCCGCCCTTCCGCGTCGCTCAGCCGCATCGCTTCGCCGGGAGTGAACGGCACCGGCTGCGGTCGGCCTTTGTTGATGGCGATGTTCGATGCGTAGAGGCAGGTCCGATCGAGGGTATCGCGGACGGGATTCAATCTCCCCACCAGCCCCGGCACGTGACCGGTCTCCTCGGGAAAAATCACCGCCCCGCCCCCGACCAGGGGTTCGAGCTCTATCGCGAGCGATCCCCGGCTTGGAATCCACCCCCGTTCCAGGTGGGCGCCATACCCTCGGGCAGCGGCGAACACCGTAATCGGAAGCTCGGTGGTATACAGGGACACCTCCGCCACCCCGTCGCCGTCGCTGGTCGCCCTTCTCCAGGTGTGGTTGGGGTACAGGGCGAGAACGTCCGCGTCCGGCAGGGGACTGCCGCGGGCGTATACGGTGATCCGTACCCGTGCCGGGCTCGGCGCCACCGGCGCGGATGGGAGAACGACGAGGAGATCCCTGTTTGCCACGAGGCGGAACTCCGCGGGCTTGCCGCTCAGCCCCAGAGTTTCGCGCTGGATGATCGGCACTCCGTCGCCCCGGCGCTCCATGAAGTAGCTCCGACCCCCGCTGCCCCGCACTCGATCGGCCCGTACTCTGCCCAGCACGGATGCCAGCACTTCGTTGCGAGTGGCCTGACGGTCGGCGATGTTGCCGACCGTCAGACCGTTCGGCAGCGCGCCCGGAGACTGAATTTCCAGGCGATCCGAGAACATCGAAAGACGGATTCGACTGCCGCGAATGGCGTAATCGCGGTGTACCACCGCATTGACCACGGCTTCGAAGATGGCGCGCTCGCTGTATTGGGGCAGATCGGTCCGCGCCGGGTCCTTGTGCGCCGCCACCTGCATGTTGCGCACCGCGAAGGCCACGGCCTCGGCAATCTGCCGATTGAGCGGCCCCGTGATCGTTTGTGCGTCGACTTGATCCGAAGCGCGCTTCGCTCCGTGGTAGCGGGTTGCGGTGATGCAGGCATTGGGGAGCCACTCCTCCGGGTTGCGACTGCACAGCAGCACGCCGGCCACCGTTGCCGGCCACGGGCCTTCGGCGGTGTCGGCCAGCAACCCCAGCCTGGTCAGCGCGAGCTCGGGATTGGCAGCGGCCTCGACGCTCAGCAAGGGCTTCCAGAGAGACTCGTCCAGAGAACCGGACCCGGTCTCCGGCACCGGCTGTTCGTCGAACCACAGGAAGCGGGCCTGAGCTCGCTGCTGGGCCAGACGCAACCGCTCGTCGCTGCTCATCTTGCGCTTCGTGCCGCCGACCCGGTGATAGCTGCCTCCGGGGCTGTCGTGTTGCGCATGGCCTTGCGGCACCTCGACCAGCAGGAAGGGTTTGCCTTCCTCCACTTCTCTGCGCAGGATGGCAGGGCGGATGGGGGGGTCGATCGCATCGGTACAGACTTCCACCAGAAGTCGTTCCAGCGCGTCCATCTGCTCGCGCGACATGCCCCGAACTTCACCCTTGTCGGTGACTCCGCACAGCACTACGCCGCCGTGCGTGTTGGCGAAGGCGGCGATTTCGTCGGCCAGGTCGTCGCGGCGAGGACTCCTCGAACGCTTGCCCGCGAATTCGACCTGCTTGAACTCCCAGTGGCTGTCCTCGCCCAAGCGCAACTGGCGGGCTATGTCCTCGTCGCTGTAGTACATCACCGGTCTCCGAACCCCGACACGTCGAGGTTCGCGACAATGGCGGCGCGGTGGTGCTACGCGGCGGCGGACAACGGCGTCGCCCAGAGCCGCCCGACGCCGAAGCCCGGCGGCCAGGCGACGCCGGCAAGCACGCAGGCGTGCCAGATGGTGGCCTGGTTCGCGCTCACCACCGGCTTGCCCAGGCGCCGCTCGAGCTCCGGGATCGCCTCGAAGGTGACGAGGTTGGTGCAGGAGATCACGAGCGCCTCGGCGTCCGCGCTGTCGGTCTCGAGGCCCACCCGCACCACCTCCTCGGGCGGGACCTCCGCGATGCCTCCCTCGAGGCCCATGTGGCGCACCCGCGTCACCCCGACCCCGCCTTCCTCGAGGAACTCGCCGAGCTTGCGGCTCACCGCTTCCACGTAGGGAGCGGCGACCGCGACCCGGCCGAGGCCGAGCGCCCGGCAGGCGGCGAGGATCCCTCCCGAGGTGGTGCTGGCACGCGAGCCGCTGAGCGCCTCGATCCGCTCGCGGATCGCGCGCTCCCCGTCCAGCCCCCGGATGAAGCTCGCGGAGGTGCAGGCGAAGGTCACCACCGCGGGACGGATGATGCGGAGACTCTCCGCGCAGGGCTCGAGCGAGCCGTCGTCGATGAGCCCCGTCATCGCCGGCAACCCCACCGCTCCGTCGTGGAGGGGCTGGCGGGTGAAATGCAGCGAGACCCCTTCCGGAGCGAAGTCCCAGAGCTCCCGGTCCAGGGCGCCGTCCCCCGGGTAGATGATGCCGATGCGCGTATCCGCCATGACCTTCCTCCTCGGATTGCCGCGGGCGATGCCGGCTTCCCGGCACCGTGCTTCGAGGAATGCAGGTTACACGACCCGCGCGAGCGAGTGCTCGCGAGGCGCCGGAGAGGGCGGACCGCGATTGCGTGTGCGGGTCAGGCGTCCACCGACAGGGCCGTGACCAGCGTCGTGCGGCGGACCGCGATCGCGCGCGGGTCAGGCTCTCCTGAAGTCCCGAAGGACGATCGACCCGTCCGGCATCACCGCCGGAGTGATGGTGTCGCGGTACAGGGCCGGGTTGGCCTCGTGGGTGATGAAGCGGTAGGAGCCCGACTCCTCCATCAGGTCCTGCATGCGCTTGTACATCACGTCGCGCTTCGCCGGATCGAGCTCGACCATCGCTCGGCGGTGCAGGTCGGTGAACTCCTCGCTGCACCAGCGTTCCCAGTTCCACACCCCGACCTGATCGCAGGTGAACCACATCGTCGTCCATCCCGGATCGGGCAGGGTCGAGAACCTCTGCACGTAGAGCTGAATGTCCTTCCACGCCTCCCCTTCCGATTCCATGCCCATCGTCCACCAAGCGCCGGAGTCGAGCTGATGGATCTCGAGGTCGATTCCGATCTCGGCGAGGTTCGCCTGAATCACCTGCGCCATCGTCAAGAACGCGGCCTTGTTGAGGACCTTCAGCGTCGCCTTGAACCCGCTCCCGTACCCGGCCTCCGCGAGCAGCTCGCGGGCAGCCTCCGGATCGCGCTCGGTCAGGTTGTATCCGCGGTTGCCGACGAGCCCCGGCGCGACGATGCCGGTCGCGGCGCCGGCGACGCCGAAGTAGGCCGCCTCCAGAATCGCGTCGACGTCCACCACCTTCTGGATCGCCTGGCGTACCCGGACATCCTGGAACTGGGGGTGGTCGGCGTTGATCCCCAGCCACACGTACCTGAGCGAGGGATTCTCGAGCAGCCTGCCTCCCGGCGGCAGCGATTGCCGATAGTCCGGCAACGAGCTCAGGCTGATCCGCGTGAAGTCCAGGTCCCCGGCTTCGAACCCGAGCTCCGCGGTCTTCTCGTCCTCGATGGGGTAGATCTCGATCCGGTCGAAGTCCGGCCGCGGGCCGTTCCACTCGGGGTTGCGGGCGAGCACCGTCCTCTGCTTGGGCACCCACTCCTCGATGTAGTAGGGGCCGGACACCGCGGGCGGCGCGGTGGTGAACTTCTTCTCCGGCAGCGCGTCCACCGCCGCCTTGCAGACGATCTGCCCGCCCTGGCCGACCAACGTCGTCGTCCACACCATCGGCGAAGACTCCTCGAGGACGATGACCCCGGAGTACTTGTCCTTCACGTCCACCCGCTCGAGGGTGACCCAATCCTCCGCATAGGGCGACTCCATCGCGGGATCCGCGACCCGCTCGAAGGAGTACTTCACGTCTTCGGCCGTCATCTCGCCGAAGCCCCCCGACCACATGATGCCGGGGCGCAGGGTGAAAGCGATGTGGTGGTCGTCCACCTGCTCGATGGTGCTCGCCGCGTCCAGCCTCCACTCCCATCGGTCGCCCGGCCCGTATTCGATGAGCTTGTTGAAGATGCAGGCTTGAATGTCGGACTCCGGATCCGACAGCGTGTAGCTCGGATCGAGGACCTGAAGGTCGGCGTAGGAGCGTATCTTCAGGACGCTCTCCTCGGCGCTCCACGCGAGCCCCGGACCCGCGGCGGCCGCGACGCCGAGCGCGCTCGACCCGATGAGAAACTTGCGGCGATCGAGGGATGTGCTCCTGTTCGTGTTCACTCCGGCCTCCGGATGGATCTGGGTTCCGCCCCGCCCATTCTTGCGGCGCCGATGCCGCCGGTCAATGCAGCGCCGCCGGCGGGCCAGGACTGATTTTTGTTTTGGTTCGGGCGGTGCGTGAGGGGAGGTTGGCCCGGG
>CAYFYD010000254.1:0-6253 GCA_964347195.1 uncultured Ectothiorhodospiraceae bacterium | reverse complement strand
GCGAGCCCTCCGAGCACGAGGCCGATCACGAAGCTCACCGCGATCCCGACCAGCCCCACCGTGAGCGAGATGCGCGCCCCGTAGACGATCCGCGAGAGCAGGTCGCGCCCCAGGCGGTCGGTGCCGAGGAGAAAGAGGGTGCCGTCGTGCGGAGGGCACACCAGATGGAAGTCTCCCTCGAAGAGCCCCCAGAACGTGTAGGGATCGCCGCGGCACAGGAATCGCAGGCGCTGAACCCGGCTCGTATCCTCATGGTACTCGCGCTTGAAAGTCTCCATGTCGAGCTCGTAGACCAGTGGGTGGACGAAGGGTCCGACGAGCTCCCCCTCGTGAAAGAGGTGGACCTCCTGCGGCGGCGCGTGGATGAAACCGGAGTGGCGCGAGTGCAGGTCGTAGGGCGCGAGCACCTCGCTCACCGCAATGGAGAGGTACAGGGCTCCCAGCAGCAGCGCCGACCACAGTGCGAGGCGATGCCGGCAGAAGCGCCACCACATCATCCGCCACTGCGAAGCGACGTAGTAGCGCTCCTGCTCCGGCGTGAGCGCCTCGATCGAATAGGGGTCGAAGGGCGCTTCGGAGACGAAGTGCGCGAGGTTGCCCGCGCCCGGGGACGGCGCGCTCACCGCTGCACGCCTCCTTCGAGCCGGATGCGGGGGTCGAGGGCGGCGAGGGCGAGATCGGACAGGAACATGCCCACCACCGTCAGCGCGGAGAGGAACATGAGAAAGGAGCCGGCGAGGTAGGTGTCCTGGTTCTGAAGCGCCCGCAGGAGCATCGGGCCGGTGGTCGGCAGCGACAGCACCACCGAGACGATGGCCGCCCCCGAGATCACCTGCGGGAGCAGGTTCCCGATGTCCGCGATGAAGGGGTTGAGCGCCATGCGCAATGGGTACTTCAGGAGGAGGCGCAGCGGCGGAAGACCCTTCGCACGCCCCGTCACCACGTACTGCTTCTGCAGCTCGTCGAGCAGGTTGGCGCGCAGGCGCCGGATCATGCCGGCGGTGCCCGCGGTGCCGATGACGATGACCGGAATCCAGAGGTGTTCGAGCACCGAGAGGAACTTCGCCAGGCTCATCGGCTGGTCGATGTACTGCGGGTCCATCAGTCCGCCGATGGACGTGCCGAAAATGACGTTGGCGAAGTAGAGCAGCACCAGCGCGAGCAGGAAGTTGGGAGTGGCGAGGCCGAGGAAGCCGATGAAAGTGAGCGAGTGGTCCGCGACACTGTACTGGTGGGTGGCGGAGTACACACCAATCGGAAAGGCCACCACCCAGGTGAAGACGATAGTGGCGAAGGAGAGCAGGAAGGAAAGGAAGAGGCGATCGCCGATGACCTCGGTGACGGGCAGGTTGTACTCGTAGGAGAAGCCGAAGTCCCCTTGCAGCATGCCGAAGAGCCAGTGCAGGTACTGCTCGACGGGGCTGCGGTCGAGCCCGTAGTGCCGGCGCAGGAACTCGATCTTCTCCGCGCTCACCCGCTCGCCCTGCGCCTCGAGCTCGGCGACGTGGGCGCTCAGGTAGTCTCCCTCCGGGAGCTGGATGATGATGAACACCAGCGCGCTGACGACGAGCAGGGTGGGGATCATCACCAGAACCCGTCGCACGAAGTAGAGCAGCATCGCGACCCGCTCCGGCGTCTCAGTCTCGCGGTGGCCCGACGTCAGTCATCGAACCAGAAGGTGTCCGGGCGGTAGACGCCGAAGTAGGAGCCCGGCTCCCAGCCGTAGGCGCCTCTTTCCGGCACGTTGCGCAGGCGCAGGTTCACCGCCACCGGTTGGGGAACCCTGGCGACGATGCCCAGCGTGAAGACCTGCTCGGCGCGGATCCCGAGCATCTCGTGCCAGATCGCTTCCCGCCTCCCCGCCGGGGGGCCGGTGTTCCACTCGTCGTTGAGCGCGGCCAGGGTCCGGGCCTCCGGCAAGTCCACCGCCTCGCCGACCTCGCCGCCGGACTCGACGAACTGCCCCCACTTCGGCCACTGGAGCTGCACCTGGCTCGTCGGCGCGAGCTCGCGCGGGCTCATGTCCGCGTTCGGCACCCCGTTCTCCAGGCCGCTCCACACCGACATCAGCGTCTTGCCGGCGAAGATGCGGTTGCGCAGCACCTCGCGCTGCAGGGGCTTGGTGTACATCTTGATGCCGGCTTCGGCCCAGGTGGTCTGCACGAGCTCCAGCACGTCGCTCTGCTCGCTGTCCTCGCCCGCGGTCTCCACGATGATCTCCATGCGCCTCCCGTCCGGGAGCAGGCGGACCCCGTCGTCGTCGCGCCGGTCGAGGCCGAGTGCGTCGAGCAGGGCGTTGGCGGCGGCGGGATCGTAGGAGGCCCACCGGTTCCGGTACTCCGGCCGGTAGAGTGGGGAGCCCGGGAGCACGGAGTCGTTGCCTTCGTCGGCGAGACCGTAGTAGATGACGTAGTTGATCTCTTTCCGGTCGATGGCGAGCGAGAGCGCACGGCGAAAGCGCACGTCGCGCACCAGTGCGCGCCAGGTGTCGTCTTCCACGTTCAGGTTCGGAAAGAGCGCGACGTGCGCCCCCCGGGTGGTATCCCAGAGGCTCACGCGACAGCCGGAATGCTTCTCCCCCTGCTTGAGGTAGGGGTAGTCGCCGAAGGCGAGATGGCGCGCCTGCAGGTCCGCCTCCCCCGCTCCCGCCTTGGCGGGGATCAGCTTCGCGTCGGCGATGTCGAGCACCACCCGGTCGATGTAGGGGAGCTGCCGGCCTTCCTCGTCCACCCGGTGGTAGAAGGGATTGCGTTCGAAGACGTAGCGCTGCGAGGGCGCCCGGGTGGTGTTGACCCAGGGTTGAAGGCTGGGAAGCTCGGGATTGGTGTTCTTGTAGGGACGGAAGCGATTGATGTGCACCGCCCCCCAGTTGCGCCGCCCCTCCGCTTTCGCGAGCTCCTCGAGCGCCGCCTCGTCGGTGTAGCGGGCGTGGAAGCGCTCGAGGTAGTGGGCCGGCGCGAGTATCGGCTCCGGGCGCGCCCCGGCGAGCGCGGGGAGAAAGAAGGGGTTCGGCTCGTCCCAGGAGTATCGGACCGTGTATTCGTCGAGCACCTCGAAGCGCGCGGGGCGCCCCTTCACCCGCAACACGCGCGAGGGACCGAAAGGCGCGAGGGTCTCGTTGCCGGCGATGTCCTCCCAGAAGTAGCGGAAGTCCTCCGCGCTCGACGGGTGCCCGTCCGACCAGCGCAGCCCCGGGCGCAGGCGCAGGGTGAAGATGCGCCCCTCCTCGACCTCGTAGGACTCGAGCAGGTCCGGGACCAGCTCGAAGCTCCGATCGTAGGCGACGAGACGGGCGTAGCCGTAGACCACCAGCATCCGCACATCCTTCTCCCTGCCCGCGAGCATCCGGAGCTCGCCGCCGTGACGCCCGATCCCGGTGCCGCCGTCGCCGAGATCGACGACCTTCGGCCGCTCCGGCAGGCGCTCGGCAACCGGAGGCAGCGCGCCCGCCGCCACCGCGTCGCGGAACCAGGGCGTCTCGACATAGTCCGCGGCGGCGGGGCAGGCGAACGCGAAGGCCCCGAGCAGCGCGCCCAGTACCGCGAGGACGAAGCGCCTCACGGCGGCTCCGACACCGCGCGCACGAAGTGCCCGTCGTCGAGCTCCAGGAGCTCGGGGCGCACATCGCCGCGGGCGCGGAAGGGGTGGGGCCACTCGGCCGGGTCGGACACCTTGCCCTCCATCAGAGCGCCGAGGTCGAGGCGCCGGCGGGGGTCCACTCGCGGCACCGCCGCGAGCAGGGCACGGGTGTACGGGTGCAGGGGGTTCCCGAAGAGGAGCTCGCGAGGCGCGACCTCCACCAACTGCCCCGCGCACATGACCGCGATGCGGTCCGCCATGTAGTCGACCACCGCGAGGTTGTGGGAGACGAACAGGTAGGTCAGGCCGAGCTCTCCCCGCAGGTCCTCGAGGAGATTGAGCACCTGCGCCTGCACCGAAACGTCGAGGGCGGACACCGGCTCGTCGCATATCAGGATCTCGGGATTGAGCGCCAGCGCGCGCGCGATCCCGATACGCTGACGCTGTCCGCCCGAGAAGCTGTGCGGGTAGCGGGAGAGAAAACGCGGATCCAGGCCGACGAGGCGCATGAGCTCCTTCACCGTCTCGATCCGCTCGGACCGGTCTCCGATACCGTGGATGACCAGAGGCTCGCTCACGATGTCGAACACCGTCATGCGGGGATTGAGCGCGCTCACCGGGTCCTGGAACACGTACTGCATCTTCCGCCGGAACCGGATGAGGTCCCGTCCCTCGAGCTCGAGGAGCGAGACTTCGACGTCGCCGCTGCGGTACCTGACCTCGCCCGAATCGGGCCTGAGCGCGCGCATCAGGACCTTCGAGAAGGTCGTCTTGCCGCAGCCGCTCTCCCCCACCAGCCCCAGGCACTCGCCCCGCCCGATGCTCAGGCTCACCTCGTCGAGGGCGAGGAACGCGCCGCGCCCTCCCCTCCCGGCAAGGCCGGAGGAGCGGGCGGCGAAGCGTTTGGTGAGACGGATCGCCTCGAGCAGAGGGCCCGCACCGATCGCGTCGCGTGCGCTCCTCCGGCCGCCGAAGCGGGTATCCGCCGGCCTCGGCACCTCCCGAAGCGGAGTCAGGCGCTCACCCTCGGCCATGCCGATGCGCGGCACCGCGCGCATCAGGGCCTCGAGGTAGGGGTGTCCGGGCCGCTCGAAGATGTCGGTGAGGCGGCCGCTCTCCATCACCCGGCCGTGGTAGACCACGACCACTTCGTCCGCCATGTTCGCCACCACGCCCAGATCGTGCGTGATGAGCAGCACCGCCATGCCGAGCTCGGCCTTGAGGTCCTGGATGAGCTTGAGGATCTGGGCCTGGATGGTCACGTCGAGCGCCGTGGTGGGCTCGTCCGCAACGAGGAGAGCGGGACGGCAGATCAGGGCCATCGCGATCCTCGCACGCTGGCGCAGGCCCCCGGAGAGCTCGAAGGGATAGGTGTCGAGCGCCTTCACCGGGTCCGGGAATCCCACCCGCGCGAGCATGTCCCGGGTGCCCTCCTTCGCGGCCTCGGTATCGCACTGCTGGTGGAGGACGGCCGCTTCCGCGATCTGGTCGCCCACCGTGTGCAACGGCGAGAGCGAGGTCATCGGCTCCTGGAAGATCATCGAGATGCGCCCCCCGCGCAGCCCGCGCATCGTGGCGCTGCCGGGGTCGAGGGCAGCGATGTCCACCGCCGGGGGCGCGCCGTTCCCCGCCGTGTGCGCCGCGGCGGGATCCCGAAACAGGATCCGCCCGCCCGCGATCCGGGCCGACCCCGGCAGGATTCCGAGGATCGCTTGGGAGATGACCGACTTCCCGGAGCCCGACTCGCCCACGAGAGCCACCGTGCCGCCTTCGGGAACGCGGAAGCTCACCCCGTCGACCGCACGTACGACTCCCTGGCGATCGAGCCGGAACTCGATCGCGAGATCGCGTACGGTGAGCAGGTCCTCACTCACCCTCGCGCTCCGGCTCCGTCACGGACTCGGGAACGAGGCCCAGGGTGCGGAGATTGGCGAGGGTCACCGGGTCCAGATCGAGTCCCCGTTCGCGCGCCGCCTCCGCCGCCCGGTGGACCACCTCGTCGAAGCCGTCGAGACGCGAATCGATCCGCACCCGCGAGCGCCCCGCCCGGAGCTCGAGCTCCATCCATCCCTTGCTCCCGCCGCGGCGCACCGTAAACCAGGCGAGGCGCAGGCGGGTCAACCCCTGCCAGTCGATCCGGGTCCCCGTGGGACGCATCACCAATGTCGTCTCCGTCATTTCGACCCGGTTGCGGTGCTGGAGCAGATTCTGCACCGCGAACGCAACGAAGAGCACCATAAGGCATGCGAGCACCGCGCGCACCACCCCCGGCAGCTCCATCGTGGCGAGCGGCAGGCCCACCACCGCGATCCCGACCCCCGCGCGCAGATAGTCGGGCGCCAGCTTCGCGAGAGGATAGCGATACGTCATTCGGCACCGGGGAGGCGGAGCTGCCACTCTGCGCGGGATCGTAGCTCAGAGGTCGAGCTCGAGCTTCGGGATTCGTCGGCCGCCCGGAAGCGGGAATCCATCTGAGCGCCCTCGTCGACTCCACCACCCGGCCGCAGCTCGTCCCCGACCCCGATCGGGGAGTGGGAATGACGAGGAGCGGCGTCCTGCACATTGCCCGCCATTCCCGCGCCATCTTCCGTTACTCCCGCACCATCTTCCGTCATTCCGGCCAGCAATTCTCATTTTGGCGCCTGACTTCACCCTGAGCCGCAAGCCGTCTTCT
>CAYFYD010000253.1:0-6272 GCA_964347195.1 uncultured Ectothiorhodospiraceae bacterium | reverse complement strand
ACCGGCGCCCGCGAGTGGCGCAAGCTGTGGCTCCGGGGAGGCTTCCCGCGAAGCTATCTGTCCGATGGCGACACGGCCTCCGCTCTCTGGCGGGAAGACTTCATCCGCAGCCACCTGGAACGCGACATTCCCGCCCTCGGGATCTCCATTCCCGCGGAGACCCTGCGTCGATTCTGGCTGATGGTGAGCCACTACCACGGGCAAACGCTCAACCTCTCGGAGCTCGGTCGATCCTTCGGTGTCTCCGATCACACCGTTCGCCGTCCGAAAGAAGCCCCGACCCCGCCTACCCGAGGGGAAAGTGGCAGCGCACGGAGTGGCCCGGCTCGAGCTCGGTGGGGCCGGGCGCCTCCTCGCGGCAGCGGTCCTTCGCGTAGGGGCAGCGGGTGTGGAACTCGCAGCCTGTCGGACGGCTCTCGAGGCTCGGCACTTCGCCCTCGATGGAGACCGTCTTGCGGCGCCGGTCCGGGTCCGGCTGCGGAATGCCGTCGAGCAGGGCCTTGGTGTAGGGGTGGGCGGGCCGCGCGAAGATCCGCTCGGAGCTGCCCTCTTCCACGAAGCGGCCGAGGTACATGATCGCGAGGCGGTCGCTCACGTGGCGCACCACCGGCAGGTTGTGGGTGATGATCAGGTAGGCGAGGCCGAGGCGCTCCTGGAGCTCGGCCATGAGGTTCAGGATCTCGCCCTGCACCGACACGTCCAGGCCCGCGGTGGGCTCGTCCGCGATGATGAGCCGGGGCTCGAGCGCGAGGGCCCGGGCCACCCCGACCCGTCGCGCCTGTCCGCCCGAGAGCTCGTGCGGGTAGCGCCCGAAGAACTCGGGCCCGAGCCCGACGAGACCGAGCAGCTCCGCCGCGCGCGCGTCCGGGTCGTCGAGCTTCACATCGTGGATGTGGAAGGGCTCGGTGATGAGGGAACGCACCGTGAGCCTCGGGCTCAGGCTCGCCACCGGGTCCTGGAACATCATCCCGATCTCGCGCCGGTGGGGCTTCCAGGCGCTCTCGGCGAGTCCGGTGAGCTCCCGCCCCCGGAAACGAATGGAGCCCGAGTGGGTTTCCGCGAGTCCGATGACCGCGCGCCCGAGGGTGGTCTTCCCCGCGCCGCTCTCTCCGACCAGGCCGTAGGTCCGGGAGGCGTCCAGGGTCAGGGAGACGTCCAGGACCGCGTCCAGCCAGGGGTCCCGCACCCCGGTGAGCAGCGCGCGCACCAGCCCCATGCGCCGGTAGCGGACCCGCAGGTGGTCAACTTCGAGGAGGCGTTCCGGCATCGAGGAGGTGGCAGCGGGCGGAGTGGGTCGAGGCGAGCGCGGACTCGCGCGGCGGCGCGGCGGCGCAGCGCTCGAGCGCGACCGGGCAGCGGTCCACGAACACGCAACCCCGGGGCGGCTCGTGCAGGTCGGGCAGGTCGCCGGGGATGGTGGGGAGGCGGGCGGTGCGCTCGAGCACCCGCGCGGGGTCGCACTCCAGCAGGGCGCGGGTGTAGGGGTGGCTCGCGCGGTGGAAGATGTCGTGGCAGGTGCCCTTCTCCACCACCTCCCCCGCGTACATGACGACCACTTCGTCGCAGAGCTCGGCGATGAGCCCCAAGTTGTGGGAGACGAAGAGGATCGAAGCCGCGAGCTCGTCCTGAAGCTCCCGCAGGAGGTGGATGATCTGCCCCTCCATCGTCACGTCGAGCGCGGTGGTGGGCTCGTCCGCGACGAGCAGGGCCGGGTGCATCATCAGGGCCATCGCGATCGAGAGGCGCTGGCGCATGCCACCGCTCAATTCGTGGGGGAAGCTGTCGATCCGGGTCTCCGGATCGGGAATGCCGACGCGGCTCAGCATCGCGACCGCCGCCTCCCGTTTCTGCTTCCGGCTCAGGTTCCGCCGGCGGTACTGGATGTCCACCATCTGCCGCCCGATGGAGATGACCGGGTTCTGCGCGGTCATCGGGTCCTGGAATACCATCGTGATGCGCTCGCCGCGGATCTCGCGGAGCTCCGGCTCGGCGAGGTCCAGGAGGTTGCGGCCCTCGAAGATCACCTCTCCGCCCCCGATGTCCGCGTTGTTCGCGAGCAAGCCCATCGCGGCGGAGATCACGGTGGTCTTCCCGCAGCCGCTCTCGCCCACCACCCCCACCACCTTGTTCCGGGGCACCGAAAAGCTCACCCCGCGCACCGCGTGCACCGGGCCGTAGTCGGTGGCGAAACGGATGCTCAGGTTGCGGATGTCGAGGACGTCGGCCATGGTCGGCTCGGGGCGCGCGGCGGCCTTCAGGTCGAGCGGCGCAGGCGCGGGTCGAAGATGTCGCGCAGCGCCTCGCCGAGAAAGGTGAACCCCAGGGTGGTGAGGATGAGCGGCAGCCCGCCCGCGATCACCGGCCAGGGGGTCTCGCGGATCACCTGCCGGCCGTCGGCGAGGATGCTGCCCCAGCTCGGGGTGGGCGGGCGCACCCCCAGCCCGAGGAAGCTCAGGCCCGCCTCGATCGTCACCACCACCGGCACGTTCATCGCGGCGAGGATGAGGAGCGGACCGATCGCGTTCGGCATCACGTGCCGCCCGAGCACCCGGACCGGACCCGCGCCGAGGGCGCGTTCGGCGAGGATGAACTCGGTGCCCCGCAGCGCCAGGGTCTGGGTGCGCGCGATGCGCCCGTAGCTCGGGATCGAGGTGATGATGATCACCGCGATCACCATGTGCAGGCTGGGGCCGGTCAGGGTGATGATGGCGAGCGCGAGCATGATGGCGGGGAAGGAGTTGATGGTGTCGAAGACCAGGAGCAGCGCGTTGTCCATCCAGCGCGGCCCGTAGCCCGCCAGCATCCCGAGCACCAGGCCCGCGAAGAGCCCGATCGACACCGCGATCGCCGCCACCTGGAGCGCGACCCGGCCCCCGTAGAGGACCCGGGTGAGGGTGTCGCGGCCGAGCTGGTCGGTGCCGAGGAGGAAGGTGGCGGAGGGGCCTTCGAAGCGGTGCTTGACGTTGATCTTGGACGGGCTGTGCGGGGTCAGCCAGGGCGCGAAGACCGCGCTCGCGAAGAACACCACCACCAGCACCAGCCCGCTCAACCCGAGCGGATCGCCGAGGAGGCGGCGGGTGCGCACGAAACGCCGCCTCCCGCGCGGCGCGGCGGAGCCGGCGGGCACCGGCACGCCCGGGTCAGAGGCTCTTGCGGACACGGGGGTCGAGGCTCGCGGCGACGAGGTCCGCGATCAGCACGGTGAACACGTAGAGGACCGCGGTGAGCAGCACCGCGCCCTGTACCACCGGGAAGTTGCGGGTCACCACCATGTCCACGATGAGCTTCCCGACCCCCGGCCGCGCGAAGATGATCTCCGCGAAGACCGCGCCCGAGAGCAGGTTGCCCATCCCCACCCCGAGCAGGGTCACGGTCGGGAGGATCGCGACCTTGAGGGCATAGCGGTAGACGAGCATCGCGGGCGGCAGGCCGAAGGCGCGGGCGGCACGGATGTGGTTCTCTCCCATCACCTCCAGCATCGAGGCGCGCACCAGGCGGGCGAGATAGCCCACCCAGCCGAGCCCGATCGCGAAGGCGGGCAGCACCAGGTGCCAGACCTGATCCGCGAGGTCGCCGCGTTCGCCGGCGCCGATCACCGGAAACCAGCCCAGCATGATGGAGAAGAAGAGCAGCGCCCAGATCGAAACCACGAAGGAGGGCACCGCGATCGAGCCCACCGAGATCACGCCGGTGAGCTTGTCGAGGAAGCTGTTGCGCCGCACCGCGGAGAAGCAGCCGAGCGGGATGCCGACGAGCGCGGCCCAGCCGAGCGCGGCGAGCGCGAGCACCACCGTGAAGCGCATCTGGTCGAGCACGGTCAGGGTCACCGAACGGTCGGTGAACACGTCGCGCCCGAGGTCGCCGTGGAGCGCATTCCACATGAAGCGCCCGTACTGCACGATGAAGGGGTCGTTGAGGCCGAGGCGCTCCGCGTACTTGGCCTGGATCTCGGCCGTCGCCCGCGGCCCCAGCGCGATCGAGACCGGATCGCCGGGGATGACGTGAATGAGGCTGAAGAGCACGAGCATCGCGAAGAACACGATGACGACCGCGAGGCCGCCTCTCTTCAGCGCGTAGATCAGCATGCACGGAGCCTCGTTCGGGGCTCGGGACTCGGGTGGCGTCGGCGGGGGCGGCGGCGCCGGGCCCCCCCCCCCCCCCCCGCCCCCCCCCCCCCACCCCCGGCGCGGGGGGGGGGGGGGGCGCGGGCGCGCGCCCCCCCCCGCGCCGCCGAAGCCGCTACGCGGTCCGGGTCATCTGGGTGAAGTCCATCTGGCCCGCCGGGTCCAGGCCGCCGCTCAGCCAGTCCCGGTGCATGTAGAAGACCTGCTCGTGCACGAGCCACACATAGGCGCCGGTGTCCTCCATGATGTCGCCCATGCGCAGATAGATGCGATCGCGCTCCGCCGCATCGGGCTCGGCGAGACCCCGTGCGTAGAGCTCCTCGAACTCGTCGTCCGACCAGCGCTCCCAGTTCCAGATCCCGACCTGATCGCGCACGAACCACTGGAAGTGGTCGAAGGGGTCGGGCGAGCCGCCGTAGCGCATGATCCAGAGCTGGAGGTCCTTCCAGGCGTCGCCCTTGGACTCCTGCCCGAGGTTCCAGAAGGGACCGGAATCGAGGGGAACGACCTCCACCGTCACGCCGACATCGGCGAGGTTGGCCTGGATAATCTGGGCCGCGGTCACCCGGTCCTGGAGGTTCAGCGTCTGGAGAGTCAGGCTCAGGTCCGTCACCCCCGCCGCCTGCAGCAGCTCGCTCGCCTTGGCCGGGTCGTAGGAGTACATGGTCTCGTCGCGCTTGCCGACCAAGCCCGGCGGCACGATGCCGTAGGCCTTCGGCGCCGCCCCGCCGTAGGCCGCCTCCAGGATCGAATCCACGTCCACCGCGTGCTGGATCGCCTTGCGCACCCGGATATCGCCGAGCTTCGGATGCTCGGTGTTCATTCCCAGCCAGGTGTAGGTGAGATAGTTCCTCGCATTGAACGTGGTCCCGGCCGGCGGGCTCTCGGCGTAGCGCAGGTACGAAAGCGGAGTGACCTCGGTGAGATCGACCTCCCCCGCCTCGTAGGCGAGCTCGGCCGAGTTGTTGTCTTCGACGACGATGAAGTTGATGACGTCGAACCAGGGCTTCTCGAGCGGCCAGTCCGGGTTGCGCTTCAGGATGATGTGCTCCTTGGGCCGCCACTCCTCGAGCCGGTAGGGCCCGAGCTGAGCGGGCAGGTCGGTGGTGTACTGGGTGATGCCCTTCGCCTCGAAGGCCGCCTTGCACACGATGGCGTTGGTCGAACGGGCGAGCGCGGTCAGCCACAGGGGCGCGAAGGGGCGACTCAGGACCAGGGTGCCGCGGTGGGCGTCGTGGATCTCGACATGATCGAGGGCCTCCCACTTGCCGCTCCACTCCGTTTCCTTCATGCGCTCATAGGAGAACTTGACGTCCTCCGTGGTCAGCTCGCCGAAACCGTCGCTCCACATCAGGCCCGGCTTCAGCTCGAAGTCGATGTGGGTGGGGTCGCGGTGCCCGATGTGGTTCACGAACGCGGAAGGGACCCAGGTCCACTCGGTTCCGGACGGAACCTGGGCGAGGCGCGGCAGCACCGCGAACTGGGTGACCGTCTCCCCGCCCCCGATCATGTAACCCGGATCGAGGATCTGGACGTCGCGGTTGAGGCGGACGTTGAGCACGCGCTCGCCTTGGGCGCCGATCCCGATCGACCACCCGGCGCTCCCGAGCCCGGCGGAGAGCGCGGCCGAAGTGCCGAGAAACTTGCGTCTCGTCATGGAAGAGCTGGACATCGAATTCTCCTCGTCTCATCGTGCAGGCCCGCCCGGAAGCGGCGTCGAACCCGAATCCCCGACGCCCCGGCGCGGAATGGTCAACCCGTAGCGGGACCGACTCTAAACCATCCCCACCCGGATGTCGCCGCGCCGGCCGCGGCGCGGCGGGCCACTTCACGCTACGCTTCCGGACCGGATCCAGTAGTCTGGATGACGAGCCCCGAACGGATCCGGCCCACTGGCGGCTTCCACGGAGCCCACAGACTGTCGTGACGGCACTGACGAGAGCACTCCGGTCCCTCTGGAGCGGATGATCAGCCAGCGTGAAATGGTCCTGCGCGGCGCGGCGGGCCACTTCACGCCACGGCCCGACCCGGAGCGCAGGGGCTCGGGACATCCGGGGAGGCGCCCGGTGGATCCCCGCCCCCGCTTGCGCTGGGGGCAGGCTTGGCGCGGGAAGGCCGAGAGGCGGCGCGGGCCGCGCCCGCGCCGCC
>CAYFYD010000252.1:0-6273 GCA_964347195.1 uncultured Ectothiorhodospiraceae bacterium | reverse complement strand
CGCCCCGTCCCGCCGGCCGGAGCTCGAGGATGAACGAAGCGACGCCGACCCCCGTTCCGCCGCCGCCTTGCCGTCATTCCCGCGGAAGCGGGAATCCATGTGCCCCAGCCGGCCGGGCGCTGCTCGGCGCCGGCCTGCTCGCCGCCGTGCTCGCGGTCTCCGCCGCGAAGGGCGCCGAGAACGGAGCGCCGCCGGAATCACCCCCCGCGACGCCGGCCGCGGGAAGCGCTTCCACCGCCGTGCCCGAGCTCGGCGCCGGCGCGTCGATCGACATCCGCGCCTCCCTCGGGTTCTCGGGGGTGTTCCGTCTCGGGACTTGGGCGCCGCTCACCGTCACGCTCGAGAACCGCCGCTCGGGCCTCCGCGGACACCTCGAGGTCCGGGTGCCGGACGGAGACGAGCTCGGCGGCAACGCGTTCGCCAACATCCATCGGCGCCCCGTAGACCTGCCCGGGGGCTCGCGCAAGCGTTTTCACTTCACCGTGTACCTGAAGAGCTTCTCGCGTCCCATCGAGGTGCGGGTGGTCGCGGGGGGGCGGGAGCGCGCCCGCGAGCGCATCGACCTGCGCAACGGTGTGACCAATGCCCGGATCGTCCTCGTCCTCGGTCGCGACGCCGACCTCGACTACCTGAACGACGAGACGGGCCGGCGCCTGCGGGTGCTCTACCCGCGGGTGGAGCGGCTCCCGGAGCGCTGGTTCGGCTACGAGGGCGTCGCCGCCCTCGTCCTGCACGGGCTCTCCCTCGAAGGCCTGAGCGCCCGCCAGCACGCCGCGCTGACGAAGTGGCTGGCCGGCGGCGGTATCCTCGCCGTCTCCGGGGGCCCCGACTACGGTCTGCTGCGCACGCCGCGCCTCGCCTCGCTGCTGCCCGGCCCGCCCCTCGGCCTCGCGCGTCTCGAGGACGGCAGCGCGGCCGGAGTCGGCCTCGGCGCGCCGCTCCCCGCCCCGCGCCCCTTCCACGTCAACCGGGTTCCCCGCCACGAAGGGCGAGTCCTCCACCGCGCCGGCCGGACCCCGCTCGTCATCGAGCGCCCCTTCGGCCGGGGAAGAGTGCTCTACCTCACCTTCGACATCACCCGCTATCCCTTCGACGGCTGGACGGGGATGGCGCAGGTGTGGCACTCCCTGTTCGCCCTGCCGCCGCGCGAGTCCCTCTCCGCCCGCCTCACGAGCGAAGGGGAGGCGAGCGCGCTGCCCGGCCTCGTCCAGGGCGCCCCCCTCGCGTTTCCCGGGCATCCGGTCCTCCTCGTCTTCGTCGTGCTCTATCTCGGGTGCGTCGCCGCCGCCTGCCACCTGCACCCCGAGCGTGCGCGCGCGCGGCGCGGGCTCTCGTGGCTGCGCTGGTCCGCCCCCCTGCTCTTCGCGCCCGGCGCCTGGTTCCTGTTCGGCCCCCTCCTCTTTCCCCCCGGTCCGGTCGCGGTGGTGGCGGCGCGCATCTCGCCCCACCCCGAGGGCCCGCTCGCCGATCTCGACCTCGAGCTCGGCCTCTTCTCGAGCACCGAGGGCCCGCTCCGGCTGGACTACGCCGCCCCCGAGCCCGCGTTCCGCGCCACGGACCGGGGGGGCGCCCCTCGCCGCACCGGGGACTGGTGGCACGAGGAAGGGGCGCTCGGCGGGTCGGTCGCACCCGCGGCGCGCGGCCGCTATCGCCTGCACACCCTCGAGGGACGGGACATCATCGCCTGGGACCTCCACGCCTCTCTCCGCGAAGGGCGGGACGGACTCGAGCTCGAGGTCGCGAACCGCTCCGGGCGCGTCCTGCGCCAGGCCTGGCTCGTCCTCGACGGAAACGCCTATCCCCTCGAGTCCCTGCCCCCCGCCGCGGAGCGGAAGCGCATCGCCATCCGGGAACGCGACGCGGCGCCCCTCCGGGACCGCTCGTGGCGGAGGCTGCTCGCGAGCCGGCCCGATGCCCGGCTCGCACGACCGGATGCGCACGCGGACATGATCGGCCGCGAGCTCGCACGGCTCCGCGAGAGCGGGGACTTCACCGGAGCGGAGGCGTTGCTCCTCGGGTTCTCCTCCAGCCCGCTCCGGCTCAGGGGACCGAGCGCCGCCTGGCGCCGCCACGAGCTCGCCCTGGTGCTGCTGCGCGTTCCCGTCGCGCGCCGCGTCCGGGAGTCCGGCGGCTTCCGCCCGTGACCCCCTTGAACCCGCTGGTACGCGAGACGGCGCGGGGACTCGGCGAGCCGGACCGGGTCCATCGCGTCCACTTGAGCTACCTGGGACTTCAGGGGCTCGTGCTCTTCCTCTGGTGGCCTCCCCGGAACGACCTCTACCACGTGCTCGCGACCGCGAACCCGCCCGATCCGCTCCTCGCGGTGATCATCGCGGCGGGGGTCACGCTCTCCTGGTACAGCCTTCGCGCCGGAGCGGAGGAGATCCTGCTTCCGGGCCAGCATCCGCTCGGGGAGTGGGCGCTGGGGAGCCCCCTCCCCCTCGCCCGCATCCTGCGCGGATATCTGGGCGGGCAGCTCCTGCAGAGCCTGCACGCGGTCTTCCTCTCCACTCCGCTGCTGCTCGCCGCGTTCGCGGTAGGCGGAGGCACCTGGCCGGTGCTCTTCACGAGTGTCGCCGCGCTGCTCGTCCAGGCCCTCTTCTACCGGCTCGCGGGCGCTCTCGCCTACCTCGTCCTCGGACACCGGCGCACCCTGACCCTCGTCTCGCTGCGCGCAGGCCTGATATTGGGATACGCTCTACCCCCTTTCCTCCTGCCGGCCGCGAGCCATATCGTGCTCTCCTTCCGCCTCTTCGACTCCGCCGCGCCCGCAGAGGCGAGCGGGCCCGAAGCGGGCCTTTTCCTGCTCGCCTACGCGGGGCTCTCTGCGCTGCTCGCCCTCGCGCTCCATCGCGTGCTCGCACGCCACCGGCGTGCCGCAATGCCACCGGGCGCCGACTCCGTCCCCGAGGGGGGTGGCACGTGAGCGCCAGGGCTTGGGCATGGGAGAACATGGAGCCGGACGGCGCCGCCGCCGCCCGCCTTGAGCGCTTCGTGCGCGACCTCGCGCGTGCGCGCCATCGCCGCGCCGCAACGCCACCGGGCGCCGACTCCGTCCCCGAGGGGGGTGGCACGTGAGCGCCAGGACCTGGGCATGGGAGAGCATGGAGCCGGACGGCGCCGCCGCCGCCCGCCTCGAGCACTTCGTGCGCGACCTCACGCGCGCACGGCGGCTCCAGATCCTCGTGGAGCTCGGCGGGGGCGGCCTCTTCTTCGGCCTGCTCGCCGCCTGTGCCCCGGTGCTGGCCGTCCGCCTCGGCGGACTGCCCTGGCCGGAGTGGCCCGGGGCGGCCGCTGCACTCGGCCTCTGCCTCGGAAGCGCCGCGTTCCTCGCGTGGCGGCGGCGCCCCGACGATCTTCAGGTGTCGATCCTCGCCGACCTCGAGCTCCGGCTCGAACAGCGGCTGAGCACCGCATGGGAGCTCGCCCGCCGGGAGCCCGACACGCCGATCGCCACGCGGCTCGCCGCGCTGGCCCTCGCGCGCCGGCTGCCGATGACCCACACCGTCTTTCCCCTGCGCATCAACACCTGGGGCCGCCTGGTGCCGCTCGCCGCGCTGGTCCTCGCCCTGGTCGGCCTGCTGGACATCGGAGCCCGCGCGCCGGACCTCCCGGTGGCGGTCGACTCCCTCGTGGCCGAGGAGGGAATGCGGCTGCGCGAGCACGGCCGGCGCATGGAGGACCGCGCCCGGCGCGAATCGCTTCCCGAGAGCCGCAAGGCCGCGGGAGCGCTCCAGCGCCTCGGTGCCCGGATGGAGAGCGGCGCGAGCTCCCGGCGGCAGGCGCTGAGCCGCCTGCGCGCGCTCGATGCGGACCTGGAGCACGAGCGCCGCGCGTTGCTCGCGGAAGGGCTGCCGGCCGGGGCCGCGGACCTCGCCGCGGATCTCGCCGCGGGCACTCCGGCCGCCTCTCACCTCTTCTCCGACGGGCGCCTGGGGGCGCTCCTCAGCAGCGTGCAGCAGGGTGCCCTGACCCCCGGCGACCTCCGGATGCTGGGCACGGAGACGACCTGGATATCGGCGCTCGGCATCGCCCCCGCGGAGCTCGAAGAGGCGCTGGCGCGCTACGCGTCGGGCGAGTACGAAGCCCTGCGGCAGCTCCTCGAGGAGCTCTCCGGCATGGACCTCGCGATCCGCGACGCCGCCATGCTGTGGGATGCGGAACGGGCGGTCGAGCTCGCCCGCGAGAACCTCGGCGAGCACGGGGTGCTGCTCGGATTCCGCGGCGACCGGGACGGAGCGCCGGGCGAGGAAGGCGGCGCCCTGGCGCTCCTGGCCGCCCGCGCTCCGGTGAAGCCCGACGAAGACGGCGGCCCTTTCACGGCGCTGCGAGGCCCGGGGCGCGGCGAAGGCGTGGAGCCCGAGTCGCTGCCTTCCCTGTCCCCGCGCTCCACGCGCACGCCGGGGGAGGTCGCGCTGAAGCTCGAGGGCCGGCCTGGCGAGGGCGAAGTGTTCAGGACCGAGGCCCGGGTCCTGCCCCGGCCGGGCGCGGTCTCGACGCCGGCGGCCGCCCTCGCCCCGGTGTTTCGCGGGGACGTGGAGGCGGTGCTCGCCCGGCAGAGCTATCCGCTGCACCACAAGGCGCTCGTGCGCCGCTACTTCCTTCGCCTGAGCGAGGGCGGGTCCGGCGACGGAAGGACGGAGCACGCGCCGTGATGGAAGTCCCGGACGAAGCGAGCATCGAGCGCGCGCTCGATCGCCTCGGCGCCCTGCAACGCGAGATCGACCGGCGCATCGTGGGGCACCGGCCGGTGGTCGAGGGGATCCTGGCCGCGCTCCTCGCGGGCGGACACGTGCTGCTCGAAGGCGTGCCGGGGCTGGGCAAGACCCTGCTGGTCAAGAGCCTGAGCGAAGCCCTCGAGCTCGAGTTCGCGCGCATCCAGTTCACGCCGGACCTGATGCCGGCGGACATCATCGGCACCCGGATGGTGATGCTCGACGACGAGGGCGGGCGCCACTTCCAGTTCCAGCCCGGGCCGGTGTTCACCCAGTTGCTGCTCGCCGACGAGATCAACCGCGCCACCCCCAAGACCCAGTCCGCCCTCCTCGAGGCGATGGAGGAGAAGAAGGTCACGGTGGGACGCACCGGGCATCGCCTGCGGGAGCCCTTCATGGTGCTCGCGACCCAGAACCCGATCGAGATGGAGGGGACCTACCCCCTTCCGGAAGCGCAGCTCGACCGCTTCCTCCTCAAGCTGACCGCCTCCTTCCCCGATGCGGAAGACCTCTCGCGCATCGTCGACCGCACCACGGGCAGCGCCCTGCCCGAAGTCCGCGCGGTGATGGGCGCGGGCGAGCTCGAAGGCCTGCGGGCGCTGGTACGCCAAGTGGTGATCGCGGAACACGTCAAGAGCTACGCGATCCGGCTCGTGCTCTCCACCCACCCCGAACATCCGGGCGCGCCGCCGCTCGCCCGGCGCTACGTGCGCCACGGCGCGAGCCCGCGGGGCGCGCAGAGCCTGGTCCTGACCGCCAAGGCATTCGCGCTCTTCGCCGGGCGCCTGAACGTGAGCTTCGACGACATCCGGGCCGCGGCGGCGCCAGCCCTGCGCCACCGCATTCTGCTGAACTTCGAGGGCGAGGCCGAGGGGGTCGGCCCGGAAGACCTCGTCGGGGAGCTGCTCCGGGAGACGCCGGTGGTGGAAGGGGGCGCCCCGTCGTGAGCGAGGCGATCGCCGGGTCGGACCCGGACCCGGCGGCCTCCGTCTTCGACGCGGAGTTCCTGCGCAAGCTCGAGCGCCTCGAGTGGGTGGCGAGGAAGGTCCTGCGGGGCCTGCCGCGGGGGGAGCGGAACACCGCGCGGCGCGGCCGCGGCCTGGAGTTCAACGACTTCCGTCGCTACCAGCCCGGCGACGACTTCCGCTACATCGACTGGAACATCTTCTCGCGCCTGGACCGCCTCGTGGTGAAGCTCTACACCTCGGAGGAGGACATGACCCTGCACATCGTGCTCGACTGCAGTGCGAGCATGGGGTTCGGGGAGCCGTCCAAGTTCGACTACGCGAGGCGCCTCGCCGCCGCCCTCGGGTTCATCGGGCTCCACCACCTGGACCGGGTGGTGCTCACCACCTTCGCGGGCGCGCACCGCGCCGGCCTGCCGCCGCTCGCGACCCGCCGCCAGCTCACCCCCCTGCTCGACTATCTCGCCGGGCTCGGTTGCGCGGGGCCGACCTCCCGGTCGGCCGGGGTTGCCCGACGGCAGGCCGCCGGGCTCGGTTGCGCGGGGCCGACCCTCGTGGAGGGCGCCTTCCGCGAGCTCGCCGCGCGCAGCCGC
>CAYFYD010000251.1:0-6275 GCA_964347195.1 uncultured Ectothiorhodospiraceae bacterium | reverse complement strand
GCCCGAACATAAGGTCCTCTGGGGCGGTGAAGCAGTACTTCTGGTAGTGCTCAGGACCATACCAAAAAATCCAATCCCAGTAGCGGGTCACCAGATCCGCGCTGCGATGGACGGTGCGGGCCCGCTCCGAAGCCGCGGTGAAGGCGAGCCCGGGGGGAGACATGAGCCCCTTCTGCGAGCCGCCCACCGCCACGTCGACCCCCCATGCGTCCATCTCGAAGGGCATACATCCCAGGGAGGCGATGACGTCGATCATGAGGAGCGCGGGATGGCCCGCCGCCTCGACCGCACGGGCGATGGCGGGAACGTCGTTCACGACGCCCGCGGCGGTATCGACCTGGACCGCCAGGACCGCCCTGAGCTCGCCCGCCCGGTCCGCCCGCAGGCGTTCGACGAGCGCCTGGGGGTCGACCGCACGCCGCGGCGGGGCCCTCAGCACCTCCACTCCGACGTTGAGCACGTCGGCCATCTCGCCCCACGCCTCCGCGAACATCCCGCTGCCGAGGACGAGCACCTTGTCGCCGCGGCTCAGGCAGTTGGTGAGCGCCGCCTCCCAGCCCCCGTGTCCGTTCGCCGGATAGACGTAGACCTCTCCTTCGGTTCGGAAAACCCGCTTGAGGCCCGCGAGGCAGGTCATGGTCACATCGACGAGCTCGTCGCCGTAGACATCGACCGCGGGACGGTGCATGGCGGCCAGCACCTCATCGGGCACGGTGGTGGGACCGGGAATGGCGAGAAACTCGCGACCGCTCTTCACTGTCATGGGGGATGCTTCCTCCGGGTTCACGACAGGGCGCCGGACGCGCTCGCCCGTCCGAAGAGATCGTTGTTGGACCGGGTGTCCGCGGGGCGCTCCGCTGCATCGTCGTAGCTCATGAGAAGCATGAGACGCTCCCGCTCGCCCTCGACCGGCGTGACCCGATGCAGGGAGCGGCGGCCGCGGAAGAGGACGAAGTCTCCGGGCTCCATCGGCACTTCGATCGCCTCGTTGCCGCCGCCGCGAAGCACCCGGGCGACCTCGGCGCGGACCTCCTCTTCCGTGCCGCCGAAAGGCGGAACGTACTCGAAACGTCCCCCGGCCTCGCCGGCCTCCAGTAGCAAGGAGACGACCGCCTCGCACGCGTCGAAGTGCCACCCGAGCGTCTCGGCCCGACCCATGACGGTGACGTTGAGCGAGCCGAGCGAGTCGTCGAAGCGGTATATCGGCTGCGTGCCGAGTGCCGCCTGCACCAGCCCGAGCACCGGCTCCCATCCGAAGAGGGTCTCGATCGCGCCGCGCCGGGGAAGCCGGTCGCGACCCACGTAGCCGACCGCGAACTCGAGCCCGATCGCACGAGGATCGTCCGCCGGGTGCCGGGGGTCCGGCTCGGCATACCAGGGGGTGTAGCGGACCTTGCTGTGATGGGCGTGGCCGCGCAGCGCGCGCGCCTCCCGGCGCAGGACCTCGAGCCCGGCACCGCTCAGGAATGCGGGCAGCCGGCACACGCCCTCGGCGTGCATCCGGCGCCGGCAGGACTCTCTCAGCGCGGCGCCCGCTTCGCCTTCGAGCGCGTGCAGGGGATAGCGCACGGTGTCAACGAGAGATACCGGATCCATGCCTGCCTCCTCCTTCAGAGGGAGCCCCGGCAATCGGGTTCGACGCGAAGCATCGCGCAACTCGGGGAGCTCCACAAAGCACCGTAGCGTCGACTAGTGGCGGCGCTCACGTGAGGCCGGCCAGGAAAGCGCGAAAACGCGGCCCGATGTGCGGGTGCTTTCTCCCGATCTCCACTGTCGCCTCGAGAAAGCCGAGCTTCGCACCGCAGTCGTAGCGGCGGCCCGAGAAGCGGAAGGCGGCCACGCGCTCCTGCCGCGCCAGCATCGCGATGGCGTCGGTGAGCTGGTACTCGCCCCCGGCTCCGCGCGGGATGCCCTCGAGCGCCGTGAAGATTCCGGGCCGAAAGAGATAGCGGCCCACCACGCCGAGATGGGAGGGCGCCTCCGCCGGGCTCGGCTTCTCCACGATCCCGGCGAGGGTGGATACCCGCTCCGCCGAGCCCCGCACGTCGACGATGCCCCAGCGGCCGGTGTCGTGCGGATCGACGGCCTCGACCGCGACCAGGCTGCACCGCTCCCGCGAGAAGGTCTCCATCATCTGCGCGAGGCACCCGGGCCCGTCGTGGTCGATGAGGTCATCCGGCAGCATGACGGCGAAGGGCTCCTCCCCCACCGCAGGCCGGGCGCAGAGCACCGCGTGGCCGAGGCCCAGGGCCTCCGCCTGCCGGATGTACAGGCAACTCACGCCCGGAGACAGGATCTCGCGCACCTCGCGCAACTGCTCCATCCTGCCCCGCGCCTCGAGCTCCCTCTCGAGCTCGATGGAGCGGTCGAAGTGGTCCTCGATGGAGCGCTTCGCACGGCCGGTCACGAACACGAGCTCGGTGATGCCCGCCTCCACCGCTTCCTCCACCGCGTACTGGACGAGCGGCTTGTCGACCACCGGGATCATCTCCTTCGCGGCCGCCTTGGTGGCGGGCAGGAAGCGCATGCCCAGCCCCGCCACCGGGAACACCGCCTTTCGGATTCGCTCAGCCATTCCTCGACTCCTCGTCCCGTCCTCCCGCCGGCGCCTCCCCCGCTGCGCTGCGCATCCTTCCTGCGCCGGCGCTGCGAAACGAGTCCCCCTGCGGATCCCTTTCTCCGGCCCGGAACCTGCCTTCCGTCACGTCCTTCCCTCCCCGCGGTGCCGGACCATGCGAGCTCAGCGCCCGACACACACGTATTCGAAGCCGGCCGTGCGCATCTCGTCCGGCTCGTAGACGTTGCGCAGATCGATGAACACCCGGCCTCTCATCATCTCGAGCACCCGGGCCGGATTCAGGCCCCGATAGACATTCCATTCCGTCATCAGGATGGCGGCGTCGGCGCCTCTCAGAGTCTCGTAGATGTCGTCGCAGTAGTCGATGCCGGCGGGCAGAATCCGCTTCGCCTCTTCCATCCCCTTGGGATCGTGGGCGCGCACCGTGGCGCCCTTCTCGATGAGCGCGGGCAGTATGGTGCTCGCGGGGGAGTCGCGCATGTCGTCCGTCTCGGGCTTGAAGGTGAGGCCGAACACCCCCAGGGTCCTGCCCGCCTCGCTCCCCCCGAGGGCGGCGCGGATCTTCTTCAGCATGCGCGCACGCTGGGCCGCGTTGGCCTCCACCGCCGCCTCGACGATGCGCATCGGCGCAGCGTTCTCCTGCGCGATGCGCACCAGCGCGAGCGTGTCCTTCGGAAAGCAGGAACCGCCGTAGCCGGGGCCGGGATGCAGGAACTTCCGGCCGATCCGGGCGTCGAGCCCCATGCCCCGGGCCACCGAGTGCACGTCCGCGCCCACCGCTTCGCACAACGCCGACATCTCGTTGATGAAGCTTATCTTGGTGGCGAGAAATGCGTTGGCGGCGTACTTGGTGAGCTCCGCGCTCTCGAGGCCCGTGACCAGGAGCGGGGTCTCGATGAGGTTGAGCGGGCGATAGAGGGCGCGAAGGAGCGCCTCCGCCCGGGGGCTCTCCACCCCGATGATCACCCGGTCGGGGCGCATGAAGTCGGAGATCGCGGCACCCTCGCGCAGGAACTCCGGATTGGAAGCGACGTCGAAGTCGGCTTGCGGATTGGCGTCCCGGACCACCCGGGCCACCTGCCGCGCGGTGCCCACCGGCACCGTCGACTTGTCGACGATGACCGTGTAGCCCTCGAGGTGGGGGGCGAGGTCGCGGGCCGCGGCGTACACGTAGGAGAGGTCGGCGTGACCGTCGCCCCGGCGCGAGGGCGTGCCCACCGCCACGAACACGAGCCGGGCCCGAGGGACGACGGGTTCGTAGTCGGTGGAGAAGGTCAGACGCCCGCCCTCGACGTTGCGGGCGACGAGCTCGTCCAGCCCGGGTTCGTAGATGGGGAGCCGGCCCTCGCGCAGCGCGCCGATCCTGGCCGCGTCCACGTCGATGCAGGTGACGTTCGCCCCGAACTCCGCGAAGCAGGCGCCGGAGACCAGGCCCACGTAGCCGGCGCCGATCATGACCACGTTCACGGGCCTCGGCCCTCCCGGAGGGGGCGTGGCCGCCGGGAACCTGCGGATGGTGCCGAGCGCGCGCCGGACGGAGCTTGCCGCCGGGCTCGCCCCTCCCCCATGATGCGCTCCGGTCGGGGCCGCGCCCCGCGGCACTCCCCGAAGAGGGCGGGAGCGATATCCGTGGAGGGGGAATACACGTGATCGACTTCTACTACTGGCCCACGCCGAACGGCTGGAAGGTGTCGATCATGCTCGAAGAGAGCGGGCTCGACTACCGGATGATCCCCGTGAACATCGGTCGCGGAGAGCAGTTCAGGCCCGAGTTCCTGGCGATCAGTCCCAATCACCGCATGCCGGCGATCGTCGACCACGACGCCGGTCCCGAGCCGGTCCCGGTGTTCGAATCGGGCGCCATCCTCATCCATCTGGCGGAGAAGTCGGGGCGCTTCATGCCGGCGACCGCGCTCGGGCGCAAGGAAGTCCTCGAGTGGCTCTTCTGGCAGGTGGGCAACCTCGGACCCATGGCCGGCCAGATCAGTCATTTCGTCAACTATGCGCCGGAGGAGGGCAACGAGTACGCGCGCCGGCGCTACGCGAACGAGTACGACCGCTGCATCGGGGTCCTCGACCGCCGCCTGTCCGAGCGCGAGTTCATCGCCGGAGACTACTCCATTGCGGACATGGCCTCCTGGCCGTGGCTCCTCCCCTACCGGCACCTGGGTCAGTCGCTCGAGCCCTACCCCCACGTGCGGCGGTGGCACGAGGCGATGAAGGCGCGGCCCTCGGCCCGCGCGGGCGTGGACCTCGGCAAGGAATTGAGGCGAAGCGCCCCCCCGAGCGAAGAGGAACGCCGGGTGCTCTTCAATCAGAGCGCGGCGACGAGCGCGGCGGCGGCGGCCCGCTGGCGGGACGAGGCCTGATCCCGGTCCCGGAGCGGATCCTCGATCGCTCGAGGGGTGCGACCCGTGTCGGAACTGGAACCGACCCTTGACATCTCAATGGGGAATGGCAAGGATTGGCGATGGAGGCTTTGGGGCGCTTCGGCGCTTCATTGCCTTTTTTGTTGCTCTATTGCAAACCGTCTTCGCGTTCCGCCTGTGTCCGCAGATCGGTGATGTGTGCGAAGCTCCAGATATCGAATTCGGGGTTGCCGAGCCGCATGCGCGTGGTCCGATAGCGCAGACGGGCGACTTGCTTGGCCAGCTCGGACAACTCGGCCCGCGCCTGCTTGGTCATCCGGGGCGTGCGGAAGCCCCAGGAGATGACATAGGCGACCAGGTCGGCGATCTGCACCCCGGTGGTAAGGTCGCTGTGTACGAAGAAAGGCTCGGAGAGGATGTGGTTGGCTCGATGCCGGCCCACCGCCGTGTCCGCGAAGTAGCGGTGCATCTGATCGATCAGCAGGTGACTTTTCGATTTCTCGAACTCGTCGAAGACCACGATGCCCTGCTCACCGGCGGCGTTGTCCTCCAGAAAGTAGAAGAATCTCTCGAACAGATAGGCATAGTCCTTGCGCAGCCCGCCCGCCGTCGTCGGTTGGGCGTCGGTCTCCACGATGCTCGCGAACGCGCGGCAGCCGAGCTGTGCGCAGATGTCGAACACGGAAGCGACGTAGTTGAGCTTCGCGATCGCAAGGGCCCTCAGCATCCGGGAATCCGCCCGGGCACCGTCATCGAGAGCAGCCTTGGCGAGCTCAGGGATATCCGCGGCATCCACCTCGGCGTTCAGCTTCTGGTGACGATAGATCTTTTTCTTCAGCAGGCGCTTGCCCTTGAGCTCCCGGCGCCCGTCGCTGTAACGCCGGCCGAACCAACGGGTCTCCGCCTCATGCAGCCGCCCGATGACCGCGCGCACGGTCCGGTCCTCGATTGCAACTCCTGCCAGAACCTCGTAGGGGGATGCGGCGCGGTCGTGACCACTCTCGTCGATGAACAGGAACCAGGCCATCGCGAGCGACTACAACGGCGAGCCCCGAGGTCGAGACCCGGACCGTCCATACGACGTCGCCCCCGCCTCGACCCGGATCGTTGAAGAGATCGGCATCATGGCTGGTAACGTGGACGGAGAATTCGCAGTGGCCGTTCGGGGAGCGGTGATCGGAATCGGCTGGGAAAAGCACGCAACGGCGCGCGCAGCCATCCGCGCGCAGACGAGATACACCTGTTCGAATCGATGAGTTTGATCGAGAACAGGTGGCGTCCCCAACGGGATTCGAACCCGTGTCGCCACCTTGAAAGGGTGGTGTCCT
>CAYFYD010000250.1:0-6307 GCA_964347195.1 uncultured Ectothiorhodospiraceae bacterium | reverse complement strand
GCGGGCATGAACCCGATGGACCTCAAGCGCGGCATCGACCGCGCGGTGGAGGCGGCAGTGGAAGGCCTCGAGGGGCTGAGCCGCCCGACCCGCGACAGCACCGCCATCGCCCAGGTCGGCACCATCTCCGCCAATGGCGACGACAACATCGGCGAGATCATTTCCGACGCGATGGACAAGGTCGGAAAGGAAGGCGTCATCACGGTGGAGGACGGCTCCGCGCTCGAGAACGAGCTCGATGTGGTCGAGGGCATGCAGTTCGACCGGGGCTACCTCTCGCCCTACTTCATCAACAACCAGGACAACATGATGGCGGAGCTCGACGACCCCTTCATCCTGTTGCATGACAAGAAGGTCTCCAACATCCGGGACCTGCTGCCCGTCCTCGAGGCGGTCGCCAAGGCGGGCAAGCCGCTGCTGGTCATCGCGGAAGACGTCGAGGGCGAGGCGCTCGCCACCCTGGTGGTCAACACCATTCGCGGCATCGTCAAGGTGGCCGCGGTCAAGGCCCCCGGATTCGGCGACCGCCGCAAGGCGATGCTGCAGGACATGGCGATCCTCACCGGCGGCAACGTCATCAGCGAGGAGGTGGGCCTGAGCCTGGAGAAGGCGACCCTCGATGATCTCGGTCGCGCCAAGAAGGTGCAGGTGGCGAAGGAGAACACCACCCTCATCGACGGCGCGGGCAAGACGAAGGACATCGAAGGCCGCGTCACCCAGATCCGCCAGCAGATCGAGGAGACCACCTCCGACTACGACCGCGAGAAGCTCCAGGAGCGCGTGGCCAAGCTCGCCGGCGGCGTGGCCGTCATCAAGGTGGGGGCCGCGACCGAGGTCGAGATGAAGGAGAAGAAGGCCCGCGTCGAGGACGCACTGCATTCGACCCGGGCCGCGGTCGAGGAAGGCATCGTCCCCGGCGGCGGCGTGGCCCTGATCCGGGCGCTCGACGAGGTCAAGAGCCTCAAGGGCGACAACGAGGATCAGAACACGGGCATTACCATCGCCCGGCGCTCCATGGAAGAGCCGCTTCGCCAGATCGTCGCCAACTCCGGCGGCGAGCCCTCCGTGGTGCTGAACCAGGTCCGTGACGGCAAGGCCAACTTCGGCTGGAACGCCCAGACCGAGGAGTTCGGAGATCTCGTCGAGATGGGTATCCTCGACCCGACCAAGGTGGTGCGCTGTGCCCTGCAGAACGCCGCCTCCATCGCCGGCCTCCTCATCACCACCGAGGCTTCGGTGGCGGAGAAGCCGAAGAAGGAGGAGCCCCCCGCCATGCCGCCCGGAGGCGGAATGGGGGACATGGGCATGATGTAGACCCTTCCCGGTCTCGTCTTCCCCTGGAAAGCCCGGCCTCGCGCCGGGCTTTCTCTTTCCTGAATCCGCACCATCCTCAGCCCGGCTGCGGATCCGCCAGGGGAACGGGTGCGGAAGCCCGCCGGCGAGCACGAGAGAACCCGCCCCCCGCCCGCCGGAGGGGTCGCAGTGTCCCGGCTGAGCTCGGGGATGCGCGGCCCGGCGGTCGAAAGCCGAGCTTCGCATGTAATCAGGTTCTCTTTCCGGCCGGGGGACGAAGGGGCCGGCCGGCCGGGCGGCCGCCCTCAGGTCGGCCGGATGCCCCGCAGGCGTTCGTTCCGCCGCCGCAGGAGCTCGAGCACGATCATCATGCACACCGAGAACACGATGAGGAGGGTCGCCACCGCGAGGATGGTGGGGCTGATCTGCTCGCGGATCCCCGCCCACATCTGGCGCGGGATCGTGCGCTGCTCGAAGCCGGCGAGGAAGATGACGCACACCACCTCGTCGAAGGAGATGACGAAAGCGAAGAGCCCGCCGGACACGACGCCGGGAAGGATCATCGGCACCACCACCCGGAAGAAGGTCTGCACCGGAGTCGCGCCCAGGTTCGCGGACGCGCGCATCAGGGTGGTGTCGAATCCGAACAGGGTCGCGGTCACGGTGATGACCACGAAGGGCGTGCCGAGCGCGGTGTGGGCGAGGATGATGCCGGTGGTGGTCTGGGCGAGCCCCACGCTCGAGTAGAAGAAGAACATGCCGGCGGCGGTGATGATGATCGGCACGATCATGGGCGATATGAGCAGGCTCATGATCGGGATCCGCCACGGCATGTGGGGGCGGCTCAGGCCGAGCGCCGCCAGGGTGCCCAGCAGGGTGGCGAGCAGGGTGGCGGAGATGCCGATGATGAAGCTGTTCCTGATCGAGTGGATCCACTGCTCGTTCGCGAGCATGTCCCGGTACCAGCGCAGGGAATAGGCATCGGGATTGAACTTCAGCATCTCCTCGTTGAAGGTGAAGTAGGGCAGGGCATTGAAGGAGAGGGGCACGATCACCAGGATCGGGAGCATCAGGAAGGCGAACACGAGGCCGGCGCCGGTGCGCACGCCGTAGTGCACCATGCGGTCCACGGGGGTCGCGTAGGCGGGAAGGGCCATCGCCGGCTCCGAGCGTTCAGCCGAGCTTCATCTTGTCGATGCCGACGAGACGGTTGTAGAGCCAGTACAGCGCGAGAATGCCGAGGAGCAGGATCGCGCCGAGCGCGGCCGCGAGCCCCCAGTTGAGCGAACGCTGCATGTGGTAGGCGATCATGTTGCTGATGAGCTGCCCGGTGCGCCCGCCGACGAGCGCGGGCGTGATGTAGTAGCCGACCGAGAGAATGAACACCAGCAGCGAGCCCGCTCCGATGCCGGGCAGGGTCTGGGGGAAGTACACCGTCCAGAACGCCTTGGCGGGCGAGGCCCCCAGCGACTTCGCGGCCCGGATGTGGTAGGGCGAGATGGTCTTCATGACGCTGAAGAGCGGCAGGATCATGAAGGGCAGCAGGATCTGGATCATCGCGATCATGGTGCCGGTCATGTTGTAGACGAGCGACAGGCGCCCCTCGTCGTCGATGACGCCGAGCCACACCAGCAGGTCGTTGATCACCCCCTGCGACTGAAGCAGCACGATCCACGAGGTGGTGCGTACGAGGAGGGAGGTCCAGAAGGGCAGCAGCACCATGATGATGAGCAGGTTGCTGATGCGGGTGGGCACCACCGAGAGGATGTAGGAGACCGGATAGGCGAGGAGCAGGCAGGCGACGGTGATGGCGAGACTCACCCACAGTGTGCGCACGAAGAGCTTCACGTAGATCCGTCGGTTCTCGGGCTGGGCGACGACGTCGCCGACCTCGTTGTAGGTTCGGTCGACCGCGTTCGCGTAGTACGCGGGCGTGGGGTCTTTTCCCGCCTGCTTGACGATCGCCCAGGTCCGCACCTCGCCCCAGCGCTTGTCGACCTCTATGAAGGCTTCGCGGGCGGTGGCGCCCCCCGCCTCCCCCTTCGCGAACTTCCGCGCCGTCTTCTTGATCATGCTCTTGGCGCCGGAGAGGTCGTAGTTGATGCGCCCGGAGAGCTTGCCGATCAGCTTCTCCTCGTGGCGTCTCGCGAACTCGTCGGCCGCGGCCTGAAAGACCGCCTCCGGCGGGAGCTCCCCGCTCGCCGGGTCCCAGCTCCGGAGGGCATCGAGAGTGTTCGGCAGAAGCGTGGCCACCACCGGGTTCTGCACGCTGCGCAGGAGCATCTCGCCGATGGGGAAGACGAAGGTGACGAGGATGAAGGCGAGCAGGGGCGTCACCAGGAGGAAGGCGGTGACGGTCTTGCGCCGCTCGGTGCGGGCGAGGCTGGCCTTGAGCGGCACCCCGTCCGCGGTGGTGATGGGCGCGGCGCCGGCGATGGCGGTGACCGCCATGGTGTCAGCCCGCCGGGGCGTCGAGCGCGCGAGCGTCAGCGCTCTGCCAGCCGACCCTGACCGTGTCGCCGGTGCGGATCTCGACGTGACCGGCGTTGTTCGGGACCTTCACGATGAAGTCGTCGCGGCCGCAGACCCTGAGCCGGGTGCGCAGGTGGTCCCCGTGGAAGATGAGCTCTTCCACCCGGCCGTCGAAGAGGTTGGGCACCGAGCCCTCGGGGGGGTTGATGAGCACCCGTTCGGGGCGGAGCGAGATCGTGGTCCGCGAGCCGATGCCGTCGACGTTGATCGCTGCCGCCTGGACGATGTGGCCGCCCTCGGCCTCCACCGTGCAGCGCTCGCCGTCGAGCCCGACCACCCGGCCCGAGAGTGCGTTGTTCTCGCCGATGAACTGGGCGACGAAGGCGTTGCGCGGTTCCTGATAGAGCTCGTCCGGCGACGCCAGTTGCTGCACCACCCCGTCGTTGAAGACCGCGATGCGGTTCGACATGGTGAGGGCTTCGCCCTGGTCGTGGGTGACGTAGACCACGGTGACGCCGACATTCTCGTGGATGTGCCGGATCTCGTACTGCATCTGCTCGCGGAGCTGGCGGTCGAGCGCCCCGAGCGGCTCGTCCATCAGCACGATCTTCGGCTCGAAGACGAGCGCGCGGGCCACCGCCACCCGCTGCTGCTGCCCGCCGGAGAGCTGGCCGGGGCGCCGGTGGCCGAAGCCGCCGAGCTGCACCATCTCGAGCGCTCCCGCCACGCGCCGGGCGATCTCGTCCTTGCCGACCTTGCGCATCTGCAGGGGGTAGGCGATGTTCTCGAACACCGTCATGTGCGGGAACAGGGCATAGTTCTGGAACACCATGCCGATGTCCCGCCGGTGCGGGGGGAGGTTGTTGATCGAGCGCCCCTCGAGAATGATGTCGCCGTGGGTGGTGGCCTCGAAGCCCGCGAGCATCATCAGGCAGGTGGTCTTGCCCGAGCCCGAGGGCCCGAGCATGGTCAGGAACTCTCCCCGGTAGATGTCCAGGTTGAACGCCTTGACGACGAGCGTCTCGCCGTCGTAGCTCTTCTGGACGTCCTTGAACTGGACGAAGACCTCTCGGTCCGGCATGGCGCTACCCGTGAATCCCCATGTTGCCCGCGGAGGCCGCGCCGTCAGTACTCGGGCGGAGGCGGGGCGGCACCGCGAACGACAGGGCGTAGCCGGGCGGCGTGCGCCGCCCGGCTACGCCCGTTGCGGAAGGCTCCGCGGACCTGGACGCGCGTTTCTCTGCCTGAGCTTCGCAGCGAAGGCATCGAGACGCCACGGCAGGAGCTCGGTGACGTACGCGGGCTAAAGCGCGAGCCAGGCGGAGAAGCGCTCCTGGAGCTCATCCCGGTGGTCCGACCAGAACAGGTAGTCGTACTGGACCGAGTGCTCGTTGATGTTGTCCGTCGGCAGATGCCCCGACACCTCGGGGTCGACGAAGTCGGCGACCGGCTTGAGCATCGGACCGTACGCGATGTGGTAGGTGATCCGTCCCTGGTACTCCGGCGAAGCGTAGGCGCCGAGCAGGAACTCCTTTGCCGCCTCCACGTTCGGCGCGCCCTTCGCGATCGTCATGTACCCGATGTCCCACACCTGGCTGTCCCACATGATCGAGAGCGGCTGATTCTCGTTCTTGTAGGCGTTGTAGATGCGCCCGTTGTACGCACTGGTGATCGCCGCTTCCCCGTCGACCAGGATCTGCGGAGCCTGCGCGCCGGCTTCCCACCACACGCTCTTGTCCTTGACCTGATCGAGCTTGGCGAAGGCGCGTTCGATGCCTTCCTCGGTGCCGAGCACCTCGTAGACGTCGGCCACGGCCACGCCGTCGGCGATGAGCGCCCACTCGAGGTTCACCTCCGCGACCTTGCGCAGCCCCCGCTTGCCGGGGAAGCGGTCGAAGTCCCAGAAGTCGGCGACCGCGCTCGGCTTCTCGTCCGGGAAGGTGGGGTCCTTGTAGGCCATCACGGTCGCCCACACCACGCCGCCCACTCCGCAGGGATGCGTGTCGAACCACTCCTCGGGGTTCGAAATCTCGATCTCTTCGAGCAGACCCTCGTCGCAGGCGATGGTGGTCTCGGCCGGGATCATGTCGACGATGTCCCAAGTGACATTGCCGGCCTCCTGTTGCGCGCGCAGCTCCGCCACGCCGCCGTTGTAGTCGATGAAGTTGAATTCCTGACCGGTCTCCTCCGTATAGGGATCGGTCCACGCCGCCTTGATCGAGGCGCTCCACGCGCCCCCCCAGGACGTGATGTTGATGGCTCCGTCGGCGAGCGCCTGGCCTGCGAGCAGCATCGAGCCCGCGAGCGCGACGGGAAGTGTCTTGTTGAAACGACTCACTTTGTATTCCTCCGATTTCGTGATGGTTGGTGAATCCATGCTTCCGGTGCGTCCATCACCCCTTCGGCGTCCGGGGCGCACCGGGTGGCCCCCAGGGCCATTTCATGTTGCGTCTCGACCCGTGCTTCGGGGCCGGCGGGATGGCTCCAATGGACGATTCGGGGCGCTCGGCGATGCGGAATGCCTGCAACCGAGGGGTGAGCA
>CAYFYD010000249.1:0-6347 GCA_964347195.1 uncultured Ectothiorhodospiraceae bacterium | reverse complement strand
CCGGCGTAGGTGAACGTGAACTCCTGCGCCTGCGCCATGTGGCTCGCGAACGCGACTCCCATTGATGCCACGGCGGCGGCGGCCAATCTTCCCCGGGGCGCTTTGCCAGAGGGCCATGATTGTTTCTCCTGTCTCGACTATGTGTACATTTTCCTCTCTATGTGAAGTAAAATGTATACTTCTTGCGATCCGATCCATGGAGCGCCGCCACTGAGAAGAGAGGGCCGCGGTGAAGCGCGGAGAAGCGCAACAGACGTTGATCGCCACCAACCGCTGGTGGCGCGACCCGAAGGGATGGGCGGCGCGTGACCCCGACCTGCGAGAGGCCGACGACGCCCCGTTCCGTTATACGGCGGGGGTGTTGTCGAGCTTGGTTCCCGGCGGCCTCTACGTGCTGCGTGGACCACGGCGCGTGGGCAAGACCGTCGAGGTCAAGCGCGCGATCGGAGACCTGATTGCGGGCGGGGTCGAGCCGCGTCGCATTGCGCACATGTCCGTGGACGGCCTGCGCAGCCGCGATCTCGGGATGTTGGTCGATGCCGCCGGATCACTGATGCCGGAGGATGTCCACCGCTTCTGGTTCTTCGACGAAATCACCGGGATCAGCGACGGCTGGCCGGAACGGATCAAGTGGTTGCGCGACAACGATGCCGGCTTTCGTGCCGATACGGTGGTGTTGACGGGCTCTTCGGCCGCGGACCTGAGCGCGGCAACGAAGGCGCTCGCCGGGCGGCGCGGCGGGGCGGTGGACTCCGACCGGGTGTTGCTCCCGCTCGGATTCCGGTCGTTTCTGCGCCTGGTATCGAGGGAGCGGCCGCCAGACTCCATGGGACCGCTCAGTATCGAGGAACTGACACCCGAGCGACTCGCCGAGGCCGGGCATCGGCTCGCGCCCTGGCTCGATGTCATGATCCGGGGCTGGGAGACGTACCTTCGGACCGGCGGTTTCCCCAGCGCAGCGGCGAGCTACGTCGCGTCCCGGGAAGAAGCCTCGGTCCTCCAGGCGAGCTTGGCCGATGTCATTCACGGGGACGCGTTCCGCCGCGCGGATTGGTCTCGTGCCCAGACCACGGACCTGTTGCGCCGACTGGCTGCCGGACTGTGCTCGCCGATGAACGTCGCCTCCGTCGCGAACGATGTCGGCGTCTCGCAAGCGACCCTCAAACGCAGGATCGACGATCTGCGCGAGGCATTCGTGGTATGGCCCTGCCATCGCGAGGAGAACCTGCGGCCGAAGCTCGGCGCCCAAGCCAAGCTCTACTTCAGCGATCCGCTGTACGCACGGCTTGCTCCGGGCGCCGGCTCCGACTTCACCCGGCTCTCGCAGCAACAGCTCGGGATGGCATTGCTCCGCGCGAGCGAGCGCGCCGCCCCCGGTGCTCACGTTGAATTCGACCGTGTGCTGCACCACCGCACCCGCACTCGCAGGGAGGTCGATTTCGTCGGGCCCGGCTTCGGCGGCGCCGGCATCGAGTCGAAGTATGTGGATGGAAGCTGGCGCCGCGACGCCCTCACCTTCGAGGCATCGCCCTGGCGGGGGATCGTCGCCACCCGCTCCGAGCTGGACCTCGCCGATCCGCGTGCTGCCGCCGTGCCGACGGCCCTGCTCGCATGGTTGATCGATACGTAGGGTATCGGCACCGATTGACGCGGACGCTGTCTTCCCGTCCCTTGGCCTCACGCCGGCTCGAAGCTCGCAAAGAGCTGGCCGGCCCCGTCGTCCCCCGCGGGGTCCAGGTACAGGGTGCGCAGGCGGAGCGCGCCGGCGGCGCCGGTCACCGCGATACGCCCGTCCAGGCTGGTGACGAAGTTCGCGTAGAGGAAGGGCGCCGCTCCCGCCGCCGGCCGGGGAAGGCTTTCCTCCAGGTAGAGCCCGGAGAGGCGCCGCTCCCTGACCGGCGGGGGAAGAGTTGCAGCACCCCTTGCGGTGCCGGTGATGAAGGTGGTCGGGACAGGGCTCTTCAAGCTCGAGTTTCGGGGTTCGTTGGCCGGCATGGATTCCCGCTTGCGCGGGAATGACGGGAGGGGGTGCGGGAATGACGGGAGGGGGTGCGGGAATGACGGACTGTATGCAGGACGCCACTCCTCGTCATTCCCGCGAAGCTCGTCTCCGGCCCCGAATCGGGGAGCGGGAATCCATCCCGTAGCCGTCATTCCCGCGCACGCTTGCCTTTCGCCCCGCCGCTTCCCGGCTTCACGTCGCCCCCCCTCGGCCCCGCGTCACGAAGAGGTGGACGACGGATCCCGTCCCGAGCACGAGAAAGAGCCCGAGAGAGAGCGGGTCTCCGTTCACCAGGGCCGCGAAACCGGCGATGGTGGCGAGGCCGAAGACGCTCCGTTCGGCGGCGCTCAGGTCCCGGAAGAGGTGTCCGTAGCACAGCACCGCGGTGGTGAGCTGCAGCGCCACGAGCAGGAGCACGGGGGGGACCACGTCCCACGTGAGGTGGGGAAAGGACATCAACTGGGGGTGATAGACGAAGCCGAAGGGGATGATGAAGCACGTGAGCATGAGCTTCATCGCGTCCCCGGCGGTGGCGAAGAAGGTGGCCCCGGAGAGCTTCGCGGCCGCGAGCGCGCTCACCGCGACCGGCGGCGTCAGGGTGGAGAACACCGCGAAGTAGAACACGAAGAAGTGCGCGAGCAGGGCCTCGACGCCGATCTGCTGGAGAAAGGGCACGAGGGTCAGGGAGACCACGATGTAGGCGACGGGCGTGGGCAGCCCCATCCCGAGCAGCAGGGACACCACCATCGCGACCGCGAGCATCAGCAACTGGCTGTCGGGCAGGATCTGGGTCATGACGATGCCGAGACGGCTCGCGAGCGCGGTAGTGAGAAAGGTCTGGGCGAGGGGGCCGATCGCAATCAGCAGCAGGGAGAGCAGGGTGACGATGTTGAGGCCATCCTCGAAGGCGTGTCGCAGCGCCTTCCCGGTGGGCCGGAAGCGGCCCTGGAGGGGAACCATCGCGAGCGCGACGAGGATGCCCGCCAGTCCCGCGAAGGCCGGCGAGTAGTAGATGACGAGCAGGAAGAGCACGACCGAGAACGACACGAGGAAGGTCGGCAACAGGCGCCGGATCGCTTCGGGGTCGATCGGGTCTCCGAGCACCGGGAGGCGCTCGCGGTAGGCGGCCACCAGCACGCTGATGGCGAGACCGGACAGAAAGAGCAGGGCCGGGATCAGCGCGGAGAGCGCGACCTCGATGTAGGCGACGTTGAGCCGGGCGGCGATGATGAAGCCCGCCAGCCCCAGGATCGGCGGCATGATCTGGCCGGAGGTGGAGGCCACCGCCTCGATGGCTCCCGCCATTGCCGGGCGATAGCCGTGGCCCTTCATCATCGGGATGGTCAGGCGCCCGGTGAGGACGACGTTGGAGACCGCCTGGCCCATTACCGACGCGACGATTCCGCTGCCGATGATGGCGGGGAAGGAGGCTCCCCCGCGCACGTGGTTGCCGGTGAGCTTTCCTACTTCGATCACCATCCTCAGCATGCCGATGCCGAGCAGCATGGCGGCGAAGATGACGAGGAAGTAGATCTGATCGGCGGCGAGCTGCGCGAGCCAGAACATGCCGTCGGTGAGCCCGAGCCCCATGTAGTTCATCACGAAGTCCGCGTCGAACTCGGGATGGGTGAGGTAGGGGTTCTCGATGTGGTGGCCGAAGAAGAAGTAGAGGATCGCGACGACGATCAGGGTCGTCAGGAGCCACCCCCAGTGGTACAGGGTCACCACCAGGACGCCGATCAGGAAGACGAGCCCGACGTAGAAGTCCCGGTCGTCGAAGAAGGGCTGCACCGACTCCAGGTGCACGGCGTAGACCCGCAGGTAGAGCCCTCCGGAGGCGACCACGACGAGCGCGGCGAGCCCCAAGCCCATGCGCGCGCGCCAGAAGGGCCGCATCGCGCCTCCCGTCTTCTCGTCGAGAAGGTTGCGCACGATCAGCAGGCCCGCCATGGTGAGGGTGGCGAGCACGAAGTTCGTGTAGTGCTGGGACGAGTTCCGGATCCACCCGAAGGTCGCGACCACCACGTACAGCGTCAGCAGGGTTCCGATACCGACGAACGCGGCGTTCACTCCCTGTCTGACGGTCTCCAGGCGCATCACGGGTCCTGCAGGGGAGGGCCGCCCGAGCGGCGAGCGGACCTTCCATCGGTGAGTTGCGGCCCGTCCGCGGGCGGGCCGGTGTCGGGGAAAAGCGCCCCCGGCGACGCGGCGCCGAGGGCGTGCTCCGGAGCGGCGGGCGCGGCTCAGCCGCTTTCCGGATAGGTGACGGGGGTGAACTTCTTCCGGTTCTCCCAGATGCCGAGCTCCTGGTAGGCGCGGATCGCGCCGGGATGGGCGTTCTCCTCGGTCAGTCCGTCGACCATCATGTCCGGGGTCAGCATCTTGAAGAGCGGGTGCAGATCGTGCATGGCCTGGGCGTACTTGTGCGAGGCGAGCACGAACTCGTAGGCGACGTCTTCCGGGAACTCCGGGTGTACCGCCTTGTACCCGCGCACGAAGCCGATGAGTGCGTCCTCCGTCTGACCCGGCATGGTGCCCGCTTCGAGGGTCATGGTCACGAAGGTGGTGCCGAACTTCTCGTTGACCTGGTCGACGGCCCACTGGTCGATGGGAATGTAGCGCAGCGCCTTGCCGGAAGCCTCGAGCTTGCGCAGCGGCCCGGTGATCAGGTTGAAGCTGCGGTCGGTGTTGGTGCCGAAGCCGGTGACGCAGACGTCGGTGGTGCCGTCGATCAACTGCTGGGTGAGGGCGCCCGGCGTCATGTGACGAATGTCGGAGTTCTCGGGCGTGATCCCGTAGGCGTGCTCGAGGATGAGGCGCGGATAGACTCCCCAGTCGCTCTGACCGCGCAGGCCCAGGGAGATGCGCTTGCCCTTCATGTCGGCAATGGTCCTGATGTCGGGGTCGGTCGTCACGAAGAACTTCCCCTGCGCCCAATAGGCTTCGCCGTGGAGGAGCTTGAAGCGGATGGGTATCTGCTCGGGGAGGAACTCCTCGAGCTCCGGGGTGCCGCCCTGCATCGCGAGCTGAATGATGACGTCCTCGGTCCCGAACACGCTCCTCTTCCAGTGCTTCTCCCTGGCCATCTCCTGGACGTTGTACATGTATCCGGGGGTCTCCTGGGCCGAGACGATGAGACGCTCACCGCCCTGCGCCATCAGGTTGCCGAAGATCGTGTTGCTCTCGATGATCCCGCACCCGAAGGGGCAGGTGAGGATGGGCACGATCACCGGCTTTCCCTCCGCCATCGCGGGCGGCGCGGAGAAGGTGGCGAGCAGGGCGGCGACGGGGATTGCGGCGCCGCCAAGGGCTGATGCGAGACGATTCAACATGGTTCCACTCCTCTTCTGGATGGGCCTCGATGGTGGTTGGGGTCGATGGGCCGGCGGCGGCCGGGCCTTTCTCCCGGGTGGCGCGAGGCCCCTGCCGGTGCCGTCCCCGATGTCAGTGTGCCATGAGCACCGGCGTGTCGGCGCTCATGAGGACTTGACGGGTAGCCCCGCCGAACACGAGCTGGCGCAGCCGGCCGTGCGTGTATGCGCTCTTCACCAGCAGGTCGGCGTCACGGGTCCGCGCCTCCTCGATGACCGCCTCGCCCGGTCCCCGGCCCCCGCTCTCCACGCTCACCGCCTCGGCATTGATGTTCGCGCGCCGCAGATGCTCCGCGACCCGTTCACCGCTCGGGCCCGGGACCATGGTATCCGCAACCGAGAGCACCGTCACCGACTCCGCTTCGTCGAGGAAGGGACGCGCGAAGCAGATGGTGCGGGCCGCCTCGGTGCTGCCGTTCCAGTGAATCAGAACCTTCGAGCCGATGACGGTGGGCACGCCCGGCGCCGCGATCAGGGCCGGGCGGCCGCTCTCGAAGAACACCGCTTCGCACATGACCTGCCAGTCGATCAACGCCTGCTCGGAGGTGCGCGAGATGACGATGAGGTCGAAGAGGCGCCCGTGGTCCCCGACCACCTGTCCTTCCGGGCCCTCGACCTCGCGCCAGCCCGCGCTCGGCCCGGCGCCCGCATCGGACACCGCCCGCATGGGTATTCCCTGGATCGCGACCAGGGCGGAGAAGCGCTCGCGGGCGGCGTCCGCCCGCCGGCGCCACTCCTCCTTGAGCTGAGTGATGTAGGCCCCCGCGAGCGCAATGCCCTCGGCCTCGATGATCTGGGGCGGCCGCATGACGAAGAGACCTTCGACGTGCGCGTCGAAGCGCTGCGCGATGAGGCAGCTCTGATGCAGAGCGCACTCGGCGGCTTCGTCGTCGTAGAAGGGGAGCAGGATCGTGTTCATGAAGCAGGGCTCTTCAAAAGTCGGCTTGACGGCTTCAGACTCCGAGCTTCGGGAT
>CAYFYD010000248.1:0-6355 GCA_964347195.1 uncultured Ectothiorhodospiraceae bacterium | reverse complement strand
AGAAGACGGCTTGCGGCTCAGGGTGAAGTCAGGCGCCAAAATGAGAATTGCTGGCGAATGACGGGCCGGCTAGACTCGTTGCATCGACTACCGCGACAGTACCCATGACCAACATGTCGTCGGCGATCTCCCGGATCAAGCTGTCCCGCTTTACGGCGTTTGAAAAGCTGGACTTGCGGCCATCGCCGGGCATCAATGTTCTGGTGGGCGCCAACGGCACGGGAAAGACCCACCTGATGAAGGTGGCCTACGCAGCGTGCGAGGCCAGAAAGCCTGACGTGAGGTTCGCCGACAAGCTGGCCCGGGTCTTCATGCCGTCCCAAGGGAGGTTCGGGCGTTTGGCCAAACGCCGGAGAGGCAGTTATGACGCCCACGCGGAAGTAAAGTGGGGCCGAGTCTTGCGCCGGGTTTCGTTCTCCAACCACACCATGTCACCGGAATCGGCTCAGGTCAGAAGCCGGGGGCAGTTCGACGTACAGCCGAAATCCGTATACATCCCCGTCAAGGAAATGCTGGCGAATGCCCCGGGCTTCAGTTCACTGTATGCAGAACGAAGTATCCACTTCGAGGAGATCTACCGCGACATCATAGATCGCGCCTATCTGCCCCCCTTGTCGGGCGCTCCCGACGGCCGCCGGAGAAAGCTACTCGACAGGCTGAGGTGGCATCTGAAGGGCACGGTTACGCTCAAAGGAGAGGAGTTCTTCCTGAGAGCCGGGCGTCAGGGCACGATCGAGTTCACGTTGCTGGCCGAGGGACTGAGGAAGTTCGGGCTGCTATGGCTGCTGATTCAGAACGGCACGCTGCTCGAAGGGTCGGTGTTGTTCTGGGACGAACCGGAGACCAATCTGAACCCCACGCTGTTCGGGCCAGTGATAGAAGTACTTCTCGAGCTACAACGATTGGGCGTGCAGGTGTTTGTCGCCACGCACGATTATGTGATCTTGAAGCAACTGGACTTGCAAACCACAGAAGAAGACTCAGTTGCGTACCATGTTCTGTATCGAGACGATAACGACGGAGAGCTGGCATGCGACACAGTCCATTCGTACCTCGAGATAGAACCCAACTTGATAACGGAGGCATTCGGAGAGATTTACAATCTTGAAATCAGGCGCAGCCTCGGGGAATGAGGGTGACTACGCTGCGCGAGCGAGAGCTCCGGATCACGCTACCGAACAACGCAACCGGAAGGAAGTTCGACGACAAATCGGGGCACGGTCTGTCGCATTGCATGAAGGCCGTGGACTGGATAGTGGAATTGCCTGATTGCGTTTGCTTCATCGAGATCAAGGATCCGGACGCGCAAGGTGCCAGGGAGGAAAGGAGGACCGAGTTCATCAACCGTTTCAGCTCAGGCCGGCTGGACCGGGATCTGGTTGGCAAGTTTCGCGATTCGTTCCTCTATGAGTGGGCGTGCCAGAGGGTAGACAAGCCAATCAGCTACTTCGTAATCATGGCCTCAAGCCGACTCGATGCCGCCCTGCTCCTGACCCGTACCGACGATCTGAGACGGAGACTTCCGGTGGGCGCTCCGGTGAAGGCGAAGTGGCGTCGTGCGCTTGCACGCGGATGCTGCGTGTTCAATATCGCCACCTGGAACGCCACGTTCCCTGATCTTCCGTTGCAACGTGTGCCTCCGTGAGACACGCCTCGCGTTCAAGGGTATGCGAGCGGTAGGGGTCCTCGGGTGCCCCCTGATGTGGTGGTAGCGGGGTGCATCGCGCTCGCGCTCGCAGGCGTCGCGTGCTTCGCCGCGGCGGCCCGGATGCACGCGGCATGCGATGCTCGAACCACTCGATGAGCGGTGGACCCAGGGCCGCTCCCGATCCAGCCGGCCGGCGAACCCGGCTGCAGGCTCCCGCAGATCGGGACTCGAACGTGCCCGCGCGAGAACGGTGTGTGTACGCTCGTAATTACAACGCTCGCGACGGCACCGTAGACTCTGATCGACTGGATCGATTTCGCACTTCGAGCCGAAAGTCGATGATGACTCCGAGAGAGGGCGAGTCCCGATGAACGCCGTCAACCAACACCAAGCAAGTGTACGCGAAGCACCCAGGCCAACGAAGCTGTTCAGGAACGGGAACAGTCAGGCCGTCCGGATCCCGAAGGCGCTCGCCTTCGAGAGCATCGAGGTAGAGGTCGAAATCGAGCGCCGGGGCGACGAGCTGATCGTGCGTCCCGCGAAGCGAAAGCTCACCGGGCTGGGCGCCGCGTTCCGCAAGCTCCAGCCTTTCTTCGAGGACTTCCAACGCGAGCAACCGGTTCAGGGCGAGCGTCGCTGGCTGGCCGGCAGTGCTCATCCCGGCACTTCGAGCGACCTGCGCAAGTAGTGTCGGCCGGGAGATCTCCGATGAAGTACATGCTCGACACCAACATCTGCATCTACGCGATCCTGGGCGGGAACGAGCATCTCGACTACCGGCTCGGTGAGTGCGAAACGGGCGATCTCGTCATGTCGGCTGTCACCCTGGGAGAGCTCGAAACGGGGTTCGTGAAGAGCGGGGACCCGCACGGAGCACGACGAGAAGCGTTGCCGGTTCTCGCCGACATCAGTGTGCTGCCTTTGGGGGAGGTCGCGGCACGCGCGTTCGGACGCATCCAATCGGCGGCCCCCTCGAGACGCGGCGCGTATGACCGCCAAATCGCAGCCCATGCCGTCTCCCTGGGACTCGTCCTGGTAACGAACGACGAGAAGGATTTCGAGGGCGTTCCGGAAGTCGTCATCGAGAATTGGGCGGTGCCATAGTCGTTCGCCCGATGCGGGTGTCGTTGCCATCGCGGCCCCGGAGTGGCCGGGCGGCGGGGAACCATGCTTTTCCCCGGGGCCTTGGTCCGGCATCATCGGGATCCGGCGTTTTGGAGATCGGGCACCCGGGCGTCTTCGTCCGAGTGAATGCCGTTGGACCCGTTCCGGACCGTGAAGCAGCGAACCGGCAACCCCTTCGTGACAAGGCACGCGCTCTTCGTGGCGTTGACGGCACTGACGGCACTGACGGCAGGGTGCGCTCAGAACGGAATGAGCGCCAATCCCTTCGGCGTTCTCGACGGGCTCGTCAATGCGTCCCTGTCCGCGTCGATGAGGGTCCTCGGGGTGCAACCGGACGAGGGTGCGACGGCCGGGCCGGAGCTGCATCTCAACCCCCAGGCGCTGGAGGGACTGGACGCGCAGTCACGGCGGGTGGCGGAGAGGAATCTCGCTTACACGCTCGAGCAGGGTCGCCCGGATGTGCCCGTCTACTGGGAGAACCCTGCCAATCGGGGCGGGCCCACCCGGGGTGCCGCGACCCTCATCCGGGAGTCGAAAGACGACGAGGGCCGCCGGTGCCGGGAAGTCCTGGTGGAGACGGCCATGGAACCCGGCCCCGCCGACCGGCGCCTGCTCACCTTCTGCCGCACGCGGACCGGGTGGCGGCTCGTCGACTGAGGGCCGCCGGCACTACTGGAGTACCGGAGTCACGTGGTCCGCGGTCGGGCAGGGTGCATCGCGCCACGGACTGCACGATGCGCATCCCGTCCGGGCCGCGACGCGCGCCCGCCGGGCCGCACCCCCGGGCGTAGCCGCCGGCCACGTGCGCGCGGCCTTCTCGCCCCGGGCGTGGATGCGGGCGACGCTTCATCATCGTGCACGTTTGATGCGGCGCCTTCTCGCCACGGGCGTGGATGCGAGGCGATTCCGGCGGACCGGCGCGCCGGCTCGGCGGGCGCGCGTCGCGGCACGGCGGGAACCATGAAGATGCGGTCGACCCCGTAGCCCACCAAGGTCCGCGCAAGGGCCTCGGCCCCGGGCGTTCGCATCATGCGCCCCCTTCGCCGATTCGATACTCGTCCGCTTCCCCGCCGGAAGAGGCGGTGCTGGCGCCCACATCGCGCTTCGCACTCCCCGGCGGTCGCGAAGAGTCCAGCACCCGGCACGCCGCGAGGTCGGCGCTTCGCACCGCGCCGTCGGTGTTCGCGCAGAGGACGTAGTCGCCACAGAAGTGGATGCCGCCGACCGAGGCTTCCAGTGCGGGCTGGCGCTTCATGCGCCCCCGGGAGTAGGCGGGTAGCCCATGCTCCCATCGGGCGAGGTGCACTTCCCGGACCCGTCCTTCGTATTGCGGGAAGGTATCGAGGAGGGCGCGCACCACCCCGGTCCTGATGGTGTGGTCCTCGTCGTCCCAGATCTGCCGCGCGTAGGCATCGTAGACGAAGGAATGAAAGCAGCCGCCGTCCCGGTCCATGTCGCCGGGAGTGCGCAGGGCGAACTCGTTGGAGTTGTAGACCTGCCGGGGCCGGCACCAGGTCATGGGGAACGGCGCCCGCGCCTCGCCGGCGGGGGCAATGCGAATCGGGGTGCAGAGGAAGCGGCCGTAGCGCACCGCGAGCAGCGCATCGCGCTTCCAGTCGGGAAGCTCCCGCACCACTCGCGCCGCGACCGGCGCCGGCAGGGCCACCACCACCTGGACGGCGTCGATCCTCCGCCGGCCCTCCCGGCTTTGCAGCGTCACGCGGTAGCCCTTGCGCTCGGTGGCGACCGAGACGGCGCGGGTCTCGAGCGAAAGCGCTGCCCCGCTCGCCTGCGCCAGCGCCTCGGAGAGGCGCTGAGTGCCGTTCACGACCACGCTGTCGCCGCGATTGCTGCGCCGGACCGTCTCGTTGACGAAGGCGGCGCGGCGCTGGTCGCCCCAGAGGCGCAGCGCGCCGTAGAGCGAGGTCTCGGCCGAGCTCACGCACACCACCGTCGCGCACCACTGATCGAGAAAGCGGACCACGTGCGCCGGCTCGCCTTCGAGCCACTGGGCGAAGGTCAGGTCGTCGAGCTCCGGCAAGGTGGGATCGCGGGGGTTGGCCTGCTCGGCCTCGATGCGCGCGATCGCCGCTTCGAGGTCCCTGCTCTCCTGTCGGGTGAGGGCGCCGCGGCCGCGCTCCGCCGCTTCCTCGAAGCCGTTCGGGACCAGCTCGACCCCGAGCTCGTCGGCGAGGTCGATGACCGCGGTCTTGTCGGCGCTCAGGTACTGCGCACCGAAGTTTGCCCACGCGCCGTCCGCGAAGGTGGTGGAGCGGGTCCGCCCGCCCAGCCAGGAGGCGGCATCGACGACTTCGACATCCCGCTCCCGCAGACGGTAGGCGGCGCAGAGACCAGCGATGCCGGCTCCGAGCACCACCACGTCACGCTCGGACGAAGCGACTTCACTCATGTCGGACATGTTCAACGTTTCCGTGGCGCGGCGCTCGCGCGTTTCGCAGACCAGTGCTCTTTTGCGGACTGTGGGTGGTCACGGCCACACCCGGGGCCTCGGCATCCGTGACCGGCTAGCGAATTCTACGTCCCGGAAAGTCAATGGATTCCCGCGGAAGCGGGAATCCATGTGCGCTAAGCGCAAAGTGCGGCGTGAATCCGTGGGCGCCGCGCGTTCCAGGGTCGGGAGCGCTCGAGCTGCCCCCCGAGCCGGAGCAGGGTCGCCTCGTCGCCCAGCCTCGCCATGAGGTGCATGCCGATGGGGAGACCGCCGGTGGACTCGTGCAGGGGCAGCGACAGCGCCGGCTGGCCGGTCACGTTCGCGAGCAGCAGGAAGCAGTCTTCGGCGTGGATGGCCTTGGACCATTCGCGCACCGCAAGGTCCGTGCGGCTGGCGTCGTGGGTTCCGTGCGGAGGGGCGAGGTCGGTGCTCGTGGGGGTCAGCAGGACCGGAAACTCCTCGAAGAAGGGACCGGTCTGCCGGCTGACCCGGTCCAAATACTCGATCGCGGCGAGCAGGCGGCTTGCCGTAAGCGACTTGCCGTGCCGGTAGGTGACCCAGGTCGTCGGCTGGAGATTGGCCGGCGAGGGAGTGCGGCCCATCGATTCCGCCGCGCCATCGATGCGGTGGGCCAGACCCGCGGCGACCGAATCGAGGATGGCGTCGACGAGAGGCGCCCAGTCGAGCGGCGGGCGGGCCTCGATCACCTCGTGACCGAGATCCTCGAGCAAGCGCACGGTCCGCTCGAAGGCGGCCATCACCGGCGCGCACACCCGCCGACCGTTCCATGGCCGGGCGGTACACGCGATTCTCAGTCGCGGAGGTGGCTGGCCAACATCCTCGAGGTAGGGGCGGGCGGGCGCCTCCACTTTGAAGGGATCGCCGGCGACGCCGCCGTGGACCGCATCGAGCACCGCGGCGCTGTCTCGCAAGCTGCGGCTCAGGACGAAGCTCACCGCTCTCGCGCCGGGTGGCATGCCGGCGGCGGGTGCGGCACTGATGCGGCCCCGGCTGGTCTTGAGCCCGACCAGCCCGCACCAGCCGGCCGGATTGCGGATGGACCCGCTCCCGTCGGACCCATGGGCGAGGGGAACCACGCCGGCGGCGACCGCCGCCGCCGAGCCGCCGCT
>CAYFYD010000247.1:0-6358 GCA_964347195.1 uncultured Ectothiorhodospiraceae bacterium | reverse complement strand
AAAGCGGGAATCCATTCCGGTCAACGAACCCCGAAACCCGAGCTTCGAAGAGCCCTGCTTCACGCCCCGATCCGGTCCGGGCTCGAGCCGAGCGGGTCCCGGGCTCAGCGCGCCGGCGCCTCCCGGGCGATTGCACCGTGCAAGTGCGCCCGCATGGCGGCGAGGTCCTCGTGCCGGGTCTGATCCAGGTCGAGCGGCGTGACCGTGACGTAGCCCCGCTGCGCGAGATCGAGATCGCAGTCCGGCGCGTTGGGCGCATCGTCGCGGATCGTGAAGATGTGGAATACCCGCCGCCCTCGCTGCGCGGGCTTCTCCTCGATCGAAACCGGCCCGTCGCGCCAGCCGCTGTGCGTCACTTCGAGTCCCGCTACCGGCGCGCCGTTCGCCAGTGCCGGGAAGTTCACGTTGAGCACCCGGCGCGGCGAGCCCAGGGACTCGAAGAGGCGGGGCAGCAGTGGCGCGGTCAGGCGTTCCGCGCAGGCCCAGCGATTCGGCCCGCTCCCCCCGGCGTGTCTCTGGCTGAAGGCGATGGCGGGTACCCCCAGCTCCGCCGCTTCGAGACACGCACCGACGGTGCCGGAGCTGCCGATGTCGTTCGCGAGGTTGGAGCCGGCGTTGATACCGCTGAGCACGAGGTCGACGCCGCGCCCGTCGAGCAGGCCGCCGAGGGCGATCATCACGCAGTCGGCGGGAGTGCCGTGGACGGCGTAGCGCATCTCGCCCCGCGGCTCGACCTGCACATCCTGCCTCCAGCTCAGCGCGCGGCTCCGCCCGCTCTGGTTCCCGGCCGGCGCGACCACCCAGACCTCCCCGCAGCACTGCCGGGCGGCGCGTTCCAGTATCGAGAGTCCGGGGGCGTCGATGCCGTCGTCGTTGACGACGACTATGCGGCGGTCACGCAGGCTCATGGTGCGGGCAGGGTCTCGGTCCGGAGTCGGGAGCGGACTCTACACACAAAGTCTGTCAGGATCTCGCGATGGGCGAGACCCCCGCCGCCAGCGTGTTCGAGCTCTTCGAACGCAGCGCCGAACGCCACCCGTGGCGGCCGATGTTCTGCGCGCCCCGGCGGGCCGGACGCGACTACCATCCGGACGGCATCGAGCTCCGCTACGAAGACGTGCGCTCGGAGCTCGCCGGTCTGCGAGAACGCTATGCGGATGCCGGCTACCGGCACGGCCACCGGGTCGCGTTGCTCGTCGAGCAGCGCCCCGAGCTCTTCTTTCACTACCTCGCCCTCAACGCGCTCGGCTGCGGGATCGTCCCCGTCAACCCGGACTACCGTCACGACGAGCTGCGCTACCTGCTGTCCCACTCCGACGCGGACCTCGCAGTGGCGCTCGCATCGCGCCGGGAGGACCTGGAGCGCGCCGCGGCCGGACGAGACCGGCCCCTGCCGGTGGTGCCGCTCGAGGACTTTCCCGCCGACCTTCCGGCGCCGGCGAGAAGGGTCGACGGCGGGGCTCCGGGGCTGGCGTCGGAGTGCAGCCTGCTCTATACCTCGGGCACCACCGGCCCGCCCAAGGGCTGCATACTGAGCAACGCCTACTACCTCAACGCGGGCGACTGGTACTGCCGGCTGGGCGGGCAGGCGCAATTGAAGGCAGGGGAGCGCATCCTCAATCCGCTGCCGCTCTATCACATGAATGCCCAGGCGATCACTGCGACCGCGGCGATTCAGCTCGGCGGCTGCCTCATCGCTCCCGACCGCTTCCATCCCCGCACCTGGTGGCGGGACCTGGTCGAGACCCGGGCTACCGTGGTGCACTACCTCGGCGTCATCCCTCCCCTGCTCATGAACCGGCCCGAGGTCCCGGAAGAACGGGCGCACCGCGTACGCTTCGGACTCGGGGCCGGCGTGGACCCGGAGATTCACGCCGCCTTCGAGGCCCGTTTCGGCTTCCCTCTGATCGAAGTCTGGGGCATGACCGAGACCGGGCGTATCTACGCCGACTGTCACGAGCCCCGCCAGGTCCACACCCGGGCCTTCGGCCGGCCGCTCCCGGGCTTCGAGGCGCGGGTGGTCGACGAGGGCGGCCGGGAAGTGCCCGCGCTCGAGGAAGGCGAGCTGGTGGTCCGGCACTGCGCCGAAGACCCGCGCCGGCACTTCTTTTCGGGATACCTCGAGGACTCCGCAGCGACCGAGGAGGCCTGGCGTGACGGCTGGTTCCACACCGGCGATACCGTGCGCCGGAGCGAAGACGGGATGCTCTGTTTCGTGGACCGCAAGAAGAACATCATCCGCCGTTCGGGCGAGAACATCGCCGCCTCCGAGGTCGAGGCCTGCCTCCAGTCCCACCCCGAGGTCGCCCAGGCCGCGGTGCTTCCGGTCGCCGACGAGCTTCGCGAGGAAGAGGTGCTGGCCTGCGTGGTCCCCTTGCCCGACCGTCCCGCGGACGTTGCCGGCGCCCGCGCCCTCTTCGACTGGTGCTTCGAGCGCCTCGCCTACTTCAAGGCCCCGGGGTGGCTCCTCTTCGTGGGCTCTCTGCCCACCACCGGCACCCAGAAGGTGCAGAAGCATCAGCTCTTCGCCCCCGGCGAGGACCCGCGCGGGCGCGACAGCGTCCACGATTTCCGCGGTCTCAAGAAGCGGGGCCGGGCGCGGGCCTCACCGGACCCGGAAGCGTGAGCGAGGGCGCGGGACGGTGCGCTTCGAGGTTCTCCCGGATCGGGATGCGCTGGGTCGACGGGCGGCGACGCTCGTCTGGGAGGCGGCCGAAGCCGAGCCCGGCCTGTTGATCTGCCTCGCGAGCGGTGAGACGCCGACCGGCGCCTACGCGCGCCTCGCGGGCGCGCCGGCACGGCTCGCCGGCGCGCGCTTCATCCAGCTCGACGAATGGGCCGGCCTCGGTGCCGACGATCCGGCGAGCTGCGCCGCCCATCTGCGGCGCATGCTCGCCGGGCCGCTCGCGGTGCCCTCCGAGCGCTGGATCGGCTTTCGAGGAAACGCCCCGGACGCGCTCGCCGAGTGCCGGCGGATGCAGACGGCGCTGGAAGAAGCCGGCCCGATCGACCTGTGCATTCTCGGCCTCGGGCAGAATGGCCATGTCGCTCTGAACGAGCCCTCCGACGGCTTCGATCCCTTCTGTCACGTCGCCACCCTCGACGCGCAATCCCGTGCCCACCCGATGCTCTCGGGGAGCGCGGTGCGGGTCAGCCATGGGCTCACGCTGGGCCTCGGCGACATTCTGCGCGCGCGGCGCATCCTGCTTCTCGTCTCCGGTTCCGCCAAGCGGGCGCCGCTCGCGCGGCTCGCAGCCCGCCGGGTCACGCCGGAGCTGCCGGCTTCGTTCCTCTGGCTTCACGGGAACACGATCTGCCTCTGCGACCGGGCCGCGGCAGCGAAGAGCGGGCTCGACGAAGGGCAATGAGCGACTACGCCCTCGGCGTCGACATCGGCGGGACCAAGATCGCGGTGGGCGCCATCGACCGGAGCGGCGCGGTACGGGCGCGGAGGGTCCTGCCAACCGATGTGGGGGCGGGCTTCGAGGCCGGGCTGACGCGCCTCTTCCGGGCCATCGACGAGACCATGGCCGAGGCCGACGGCGCCGCGAGAGCGCCCGCCGGCATCGGCGTCGGCTGCCCCGGTCCGATCGACGAAGCGAGCGGACGAATCCACAACGACTACACCCTCCCCGGCTGGGAGGGGCACGACATCCTGAATCCGCTCGCTTCCCGCTACGGGATGCCCGTACGCCTCCTGAACGATGCGAATGCCGCGCTCCTGGGCGAGGCGTGGGCCGGGGCCGCCCGCGGCGCCCGCGTCGCGGTCATGCTGACCATCGGCACCGGCGTCGGCGGTGCCGCGTTGATCGATGGGGCGATCCTGCGCGGCGCGGCGGGCGCCCACCCCGAGATCGGCCACCTGCCGGTCGACCCCGCCGGCCCGGACTGCTACTGCGGAAATCGCGGCTGCCTGGAAACGCTCACCGCGGGGCCGGGGCTCGCACGTGCCGGCGCGGTGTACGGCTACCCTGATGCCGAAAGCGTCTTCGCCGCCGCAGAAGCCGGCGCGGCACCGGCAAGAGCCATCGTTGCCCGCGCCGCCGCCGCGGTGGAGACCGCGACCTGGAGCCTCATCCACGCCTTCGTGCCGGAGGTGCTCATCTTCGGCGGAGGCATCGGTGAGGCGCACTACACGCTCTATCGCGAGGCCGCCGAGCGCGCCATCGCACGCGCTGCGTTCGCGCCCGAGGGCGCGGTCCGCGTGGCGAAGGCGGCGCTCGGCAACGACGCGGGAATGGTCGGCGCCGCCGCGCTCATGTTCGCAGAGCCGGGCTGCGCCCTCGAGGAGTCTTCGTAGCGTAACATCCACCCCGACCCATCGCGGCTCAGGTCGCGGCCGGCACCCGCACCACCGGGCGCATGCGCTTCGCCGACCCGTCCGGGTGGCGTCCGGAGCCCGCGGTCTCGGAACAGTCGGCGCTGCGATGTGAGCCGGCGTCGTGGCGTAGCCGCCGCCGATGACGTGCGCGCCGAGATCGAGCCACCGTCGGGTCGCCGTTCCCAGTGTGCCGTCTCCCCGCGCAGTTCAGAGGAGGAGTTCACACCGTGCTTCGACTCCGGTTTGAAGGGAGAGGCGCCACTCGACAGTCCCGGTCAGTGGACAGCGGATAATGAGGCTGTGACAAAATGTCGGAAGCTGAGATCCCACGACCGACGTTCAGTCACATAGCAGCCGTAGCAATGACATCGCAGAAAGATCGGGCCGTCGAGCTTCTCGAGAAGCGCGGCGCCATGCGTCGCATGGAGCTGGGCGATGCCGGTGTCCACCCGGAGACGCTCGCGCGGCTGGTTGAGAAGGGGCTCCTCACCCGGGTTGCCCGCGGGCTCTACCAGCTCACCGATGCCGACATCACGGCGCCGCATGATCTGGCCGAGGTCGCGAAGCTCGTGCCGAAAGGGGTCATCTGCCTTGTCTCCGCCCTCCAGTTCCACGAGCTCACGCTGCAGACGCCGAGCCGAGTCTGGCTCGCGATAGGCGCGAAGGCACGAAAGCCCAGGATCGATTTTCCCCCAATCCGAGTTGTCCGGTTCGGAGAGCGGGCGCTCTCCCTCGGGGTGGAAACTCACACCGTCGACGGCGTGTCGGTACCCGTCTTCCATCCAGCCAAGACGGTAGTCGACTGTTTTCGATTCAGAAAGCATGTCGGTTTCGACGTGGCGCTCGAGGGCCTCCGCAATGTCATGAGATCGGACAAGGCCAAGCCGGCCGAGATCGTTCGATATGCTCGTGATATCCGCATCTGGTCGGTGATGAGGCCCTACCTCGAAACAGTAGTCGCCGATGGCGCGTGAAGCAACGGATATCGCCGCTTCGGTGCGAGCGCGGCTTCGAAACGTGGCCATGGAGAAGCAGACGAGTTTTCAACGCATACTGACGCGATATGCGCTGGAGAGGCTTCTCTTCCGACTGAGCGTCTCGTCTCACAAGGCAAGTTTCGTTCTCAAGGGCGCCATGCTGTATGCCGCCTGGATCGCAGAGCCGTTTCGTACGACACGCGACCTCGACCTTCTATCCTTCGGCGAGCGTGAAGCTGGGCGTTTCGTGATGATCTTCCGCGACATTCTCGATCAACCGGTAGAGGGGGATGGATTGAGCTTCGATGCGGAAACCTCGTGGCACAGCCGATTCGCGGCGACCGGGAACATGGAGGTCTTCGGTTGCGTACATCGGCGCATCTCGCCGCCGCCGTCATCCCGATCCAGGTCGATATCGGCTTCGGCGACGCTGTGACGCCTGGTCCATTGGAGCTGGAGTATCCGGTCCTTCTCGATCAACCGGTGCCGACGCTCAACGCCTATCCGCGGGACACCGTGGCCGCCGAGAAGTTCGAGGCGATAGTGACGCTCGATCTCGCTAACAGCCGAATGAAGGACTTCTACGATCTTCTCGCAATGTCACGCCTCTTCACCTTTGAGGGCATAACGCTCGCCACCGCAATCCATGCCACGTTCAAGAGGCGCGCGACGAGCATTCCGCGCGAACATCCTCCGTCATTGACCAGCGCGTTTTCGGACGACTCCCGAAAGGTGCAGCAATGGCGATCGTTTCTCGCCCGCGAGCCGCTGCTGATCGAAGAACCGGACTTGCCCACAGTGATTCGCGAAGTTGGCGATTTCATCATGCCGGCAGCTCATGCAGCCGCGGGCGACCGTCGAACGCCGGGCCATTGGACCACGGACGGTGGCTGGAGCCTGACGGCATGACGGAGGTCAGCCGCAACGGCCCCGTCAGCGCGACCCGGGCCTTCGCCGCGCCTGCGCGCGGATGCGGGCAGCTTTCCCTCCTCGCACCCGCCGGCGCAGGAACATTTTTTAGTCGCGGCTGGGGGTCGGGATGACGGAGAGCGGACAGGCT
>CAYFYD010000246.1:0-6375 GCA_964347195.1 uncultured Ectothiorhodospiraceae bacterium | reverse complement strand
GAGGCTTAACTATCGGGACGCCAAGCCACGGTATCTGGCGGATATCACCCTGACACTCTCCTACCTCCGAACGGTGAGCGCGCGTCACCCTGCACTTCACGCCATCTCCACGATAATCGATGAGCTTCGGCTACCCGCCCGGCTCGATGAGCGCAACGCCGAGGCGGCGGCAGGCGGTGCCCGGGAGACCGTGCGATGCGGGCGATGATCCTGGCGGCGGGGCGCGGAGCACGGATGCGGCCCCTGAGCGACCACCGGCCGAAGCCGATGCTGGAAGCGGGAGGACGCCCCCTCATGGAACACTGCATCGTCCGCTTGGTGGAAGCGGGGGTGCGCGAGCTGGTAGTGAACCACGCCTGGCTCGGAGAGCAGATCGTGGAGGCGCTCGGGGATGGCGCCCGTTTCGGTGCGGCCCTCGAGTACTCACCGGAGCCGGAGGGCGCCCTCGATGTCGGGGGCGGCATAGTGAAGGCCCTGCCACTTCTCGGAGACGCTCCCTTCATCGTCGTGAGCGCGGACGTCTGGAGCGACTACCCCTTCCGCCGCCTGCTCTCCAAACCCGCAGGGCTGGCACATCTGGTCCTGGTCGACAACCCCCCCGGCCGCTCTCGGGGAGACTTTCGCCTGGAAGGGGAGTGCGTCGGTACTGGACGGGGGGTCCCGCTCACGTACAGCGGCATCGCTGTGTATCGGACGGAGCTCTTCGCCGGCCGCGCCCCGGGTCGCCAAGCCCTGTTGCCGATCCTGGCGGAAGCGATCGGGCGCGCCGAAGTGAGCGGAGAGCACTACCTCGGCCGGTGGTTCAATGTGAGCACCCCGGCCGACCTCGCGGCGCTCGAACACGCCCTCCGCCCGCCCGAGCGCCGCGCGGACTGAGCCCCCGGAAGAGGTCAGGGTCCCACGCTGAGCCTCTCCCGGCTACGTTCGAGGGTCTTCGGGCCGATGCCGGACACCAGAACGAGGTCGTCCACGGAGGAAAAGGGACCGTGCTCCTCCCGGTAGCGTACGATCGCCTCCGCCTTGTGCATGCCGACACCGTCGATGGTGGCGGCAAGCACTTCCGCGCTTGCCGTGTTGATGTTGACCGGCTCGCCGGCGAGCGCGGCGGGCGACAATCCGAGCAGGAGCCCGGCAAGCAAGTTCCAGAATATCTTCATTGCACTGCCTCCTTGTGGAATGCCTTTGGATACGAGCACGCCCGTACTCCGCAGGTACATCTCGAACATAGGCGGCGTCGGCACTCGCGCGAAAGGCGTCAGGGTAGGCGATCGGCGCGGTGGCGGTAGGCCCCGGGATACACAGAGCGTCGTCATGCGCCGGCCGCGCTTCGCGCGGGTCGACGCCCGGGGGCGATTCCGCTCCGTCCGACGGCAAGGCCCGTTCAGGGTCGAGGTGATGCGAACGGCCTGCCGATCTTCTCTCGTGCGGCCGACACTCGCCGTGGCGCCGGTCAGGAGAGATCGATGCCGCGCTGAGCGCGAGAGACAATGCGATGACCGGGTCCGATGCGGAACGGGGGACCGGGTTCCGTGAGACGAAGGATCCTCGGTCCGGGGGATGTCGAGCACTCGCCGAGCGCTTCGGGTTCCGGGACGAGCGTCGGGCTCACGCCGCTCGATGTCCGGACCCACGACCCACCGCCTCAGCCTTCGAGACAGGGGAGCAACCCGACCGCGGAGGCGCCGTACTTCCAGATCTCACGGTCCAGGAAGCGCGGCGAGAGAATCAGCTCGTACGCCGCCTTCCGCACGAGATTCTCCGCCTGCGAAGCGGAAACCGATCTGCGTCCGAGGGCCCGGGCCACGAAGCCCCGAACGTGGAAGTCGCCGCGTACGAAGTCCTCACGCCCCGTGTGCATCAACAACCTGCGAACCGTGCACCCGCCGACCCCGAGCACGGGCCAGAGCGTATCCTCAATCTCCTCGGGACGCCGGCGGGACACGTTCTGAAGGTACTCCAACCCGACGTCCCGAAGCGCCCGGGCCGCGCCGAGAACGCTTTCCGCCTCCGTGGCGCCGGTCCCCGGCGAACACCTGCGGGTTCCGAAGACCTCATCCATCATCACCTCCATTCCGAAGGCGTCGAAGTGTCGAATCAGGTCGCTCAGGGTCTCCTGCTTCGCGGCCGGGGGCGGCCCGGTGTGCCTCGTTCGAATCCTCGCCACCCCGAATCGGTGGCAGTAGCGTTCGACGATCGCCACCGCACGCTCCCCGTGTCCGGGACGGAACACTGCATCGACGAGCGCAACCGACAGGTGGGCGGGGAAGAACTCGCCCGGAAGGTCGATGTTCTCGAGCGAGATCGAAGCGCGCACCGCATCGACGACCAGGCGGATATCCGGCTCCGCTAGTCCCACGACCTTCCTACCGGACGGCGCTCAGGCTTCCCGCCGGAGACTGACCGGACCGTACCGGCACGCTTGCACCGTTCCCCGCGGCCCGCTGCCGATCCGGGCATGCACGTCGAAGGCAGGGCCCCGAAACGCGGATCCTGCCGGGTTCCTCACGCTTCCGCGATGCTCTCCGGCGCCTCCGGATGGTGGGTCGCCTGCGCACATCGGAGCCGGAGACCGACCCGGGAGACGACTGCCGTACGAACCATCGTTTGCCAATCGAGCCAAGCGGCATCCGCATCGCCGCAACGTGCGTGCACCAGGTAGTGGTGACTGTGTCGAAGCGGCTCGAGGGAGTACGCCCGCTCAGCGCGGTGGCGCCGGCGTCCGCACCGGGAGATCGGTGAACAATGCGGGCTCAGGCTGCCATGCCCGACGCCGACTCCGTGGGTAGTGGAGGGGGAGAGTCCGAATGGCAAGACATGATCAATTCGATGAATCGCCCTGCGATCGGAGAAAGGTGCCGGTCGGTGCGCAGGAACACCCCGAAGCTGCGTCTTTCGAAAAACTGCGTGAGCGGAACGACCGACAACATGTCCTTGGTAGTGACGAAAACGCTGGGGACGACCGCCACTCCGAGACCGACCTCGACATAGTGTTTGATGGTACTCCATCCCCCCGCCTCGATAGCCACGTTGGACCCGAGGCCGAACTCCAGCAACACCGATTCCACGGACCGGGTACTGTAGGTTCCTTCAGCGGGCACGATGGCCGGCCAGGCAAGCACTTCCTCCCGGGTCACCGACTCCCTTCCGGCCAAGGGGTGGTCGAGAGGCGTAATGAGCACCAGTTCGTAGGAGAAGAGCGGGCGATAGACGATCCGATCTCCCATGGCCCTGCTCGGGATGAGATCCTGCGGCCCGATCATGAGCTCTATATCGTCATCGAGAAGGAGGTTCAGCCCCTCGCGCATGAAACACCGGTTCACGTGCAGGCGCATGCCGGGAAAGTGATCTCGAAACTTCTTCAACACGGGCGGCAGTACGAAGGCAGCACCGCCATGGCTCGCCCCGACCTGGAAATCACCCGAGTCGGTATCCTGCAATCGCTCGGCAAAGTTGAGGAGGAGGCCGTCCACCCCTTCCACCAGGGGAGACACGAGACCGTACAGGGTCTTGCCGGCTTCGGTAAGCGTGATACGCGGGCCGCCCCGGTCGAAGAGCACCGCCCCGAACTCATGTTCCAGCTCGCGCACGTGAAGGGATACCGCGGGCTGGCTGAGCCCGAGGCACTCCGCCGCCCGGGTGATGCTGTTCAGATCCGCAGCGCAGCAGAAGGCCCGCAGTTGCTTCAGGCGATCCCGCTTGTGGTAGATGCGTTGCCGATTGACGGTCATGCCCGGGACTCGACCGGAACGGCGGACTTCATGATCCGGATGAGTCGCTCTACCGCCAGGGGCAGAAGCCGGTCGTGGCGGGTAATCGCTCCGTACCGCCGTGGTCGAAGGTAGTCCTTCAAGGGGATGCTCCACACTCGATCCCGATCGGTGACACACAGGTCGGGGACGATGGCAACGCCGAGATCCGCCTCGACACACTCCTTGATCATCTCCCAGCCGTCCACGGCCACCACGACGTTCGCGACCAGGCCGTTCTGGCGCAGGACCATGTCTCCGAGCTGCCTGATGTAGGTGCCCTGGGAATGCGCGATCATGGGGTACTTACACATCTCCTCGGGGGACACGGACCTTTTTTCCCTGAGAGGATGTCCCCAGGGGACAATGAGGAGGTAGTCGGAGGAGAGCACCTGATGAAACTCGACATCCGGCGGCTTCAAGTCCATTGCCGCGAATACGAGGTCCACCTCGTAGGAACGCAGCCAGCCCAGACACTGGCGTCCGGTGCCGGTCCGAACGTTCGCCCGGACGCCGGGCTGTTGCTCTCGATACTGCTTCAGATACCGGGGCAGCACGAAAGCGGCGGCAGTCTCGCCGGCCGCAACGCGCAGCTCGCCCGAGATGCTTTCGTGCTGCTCGGCGAAGGTGTCGGGCAGTCGGTCGATGTCTTCCACCAGAGACGCGGCGAATTCATAGAGCTTCTTCCCGGCCAGGGTAAGGTAGATGCGCGGGCCGTTGCGTTCGAAGAGCGCGACCTCGAGGTCCTCTTCCAGCGCGCGAACCTGCAGCGAAACGGAGGGCTGGCTGGAGAAGACGCGCTCCGCGGCTCGGGTGATGCTGCCGAGTCGCGCGGTATGGCAGAAGGCCCGAAGCTGCTTGAGACGATCTCGCTTGTCATCTCGAAGCCACTTGCTGAACGCCGTGCTCTCGTAGGCAGCCATGGTTGAACCGGCTCTCCCCCTGTGACCCCCACAAAGCCCAGCAATTCTCATTTTGGCGCCTGACTTCACCCTGAGCCGCAAGCCGTCTTCTCCTTGCGACTCGATCCGGGGCAGATCGACGGTCGTGCCGATCCTGCCGCGGGACCCGACGAGCAAAGTGAGAATTGCTGCACAAAGCCCTCTATTGTAGCAACGAAACCAGACCTGACAGAAAATGTGCTTTCAGCTCGCCACCTCTCCGCCGATCGGTGCTCGCCGCGAATCAGTCGCCACCGGCGGAGAACGGTCTGATCCCGATCAGTACACTCGTTCTCCTCCGCGTGGCTCAGGCCCAGCAGCGACGGAAGAGACGGCGCAACCAAGCCTCGCAGAGAGCGATCTGATCCGGATCAATGTACTCGTTCGCCTTGTGGGCGACGGCGATGCTACCGGGCCCGCAGATCACCGCGGGCATCCCGCTCTCCTGGAAGAGGCCGCCTTCAGTGCCGAAGCTGACCTTTCCGGTCGTGTTGGCGCCGGTCAACGCCTTCGCGAGCTGCACCACCTCCGACTCCTCGTCCACGTTCAACGCGGGGATCTCCGAGAGCAGCTCGAAGCGGAAGCCGGTGGAAGGGTCGACCCGGTGCATCTCCGGCTCGATGTGCGTGCGCACATGGTGCGCGAAGGCCTCGAACATCGGCCTCGGGTCATCGTCCGGGAGCTGCCGGAACTCGAAGTCGAAGTGACATTGCCGCGGTACGATGTTGAGCTGGGTGCCGCCGCTGACGAGGCCGGTGTGCACGGTCGTGTAGGGCGGAACCAGCTCGTCATCACAGGGGCCCTCGTCACGGTGGCGCCTCGCCAATCCCTTGAGGAAGGCGATCGCCTCCGCCGCCGCCTCTACCGCGTTGACGCCGAGGTGCGCCATGCCGGAGTGGGCCTCCAGGCCGCTCACATGGGCACGGTAGCTCAGCTTGCCCTTGTGGGCGCGCACCACCCGCATCTCGGTGGGCTCTCCCACCAGCACCGCGCGCGGCCTCACCTCACGGTGGCGGAGCACATCGATGAGGCCGCGCACGCCGAGACAGCCGACTTCCTCGTCGTAGGAGAACACGAAGTGCAGCGGCACCGCGATCCTGCGGGCGAGGAACTCGGGGGCCAGGGCGAGGCACACCGCAATGAAGCTCTTCATGTCCGAGGTGCCGCGCCCATAGAGACGTCCGTCGCGCTCCTGCACCTCGAACGGGTCGCTGTCCCAGGGCTGGCCGTCGACCGGCACCACGTCGGTATGCCCGGAGAGTGCGATACCGGCCCGGTCGGGAGGGCCGAGGGTAGCGTACAGGTTCGCCTTGCCGTGCCCTTCATCGAAGACGAGCTCGGAGGACACTCCGAGATCGTCGAGGTACCCGCGAATGAAATCGATCAGCTCGAGGTTGGATCGCTCGCTCACGGTATCGAACGCGATCAGCCGGCGAACCAGTGCGAGCGTCTCTTCTCCGGGCGCCCGACCCTGCCCGAGCGTCGATGCGTGTGTCATGCCTGGTTCCGCCTCCCGCGTTCACGGACGCAGCTCAGGCGGGGGATGCTATCAAAACCGCCCTGTCGATCATTCGTCGCTCATCGTGTCCATACGCCCACCTGATTACGCACCATCCTCAGCCCGGCTGCGGATCCGCCAGGGGACCGAGTGCGGAAGCCCGCCGGCGAGCACGAGAGGACCCGCCCGC